>CAZNLZ010000253.1:0-2400 GCA_964574225.1 uncultured Muribaculaceae bacterium
AACATAATTGTACACTATGTATAAAGTTTATCTTGCACAAAATTCATTGTCAACAAAGCATATTACCTTTTGTTTAATTTATTAAGTTACATAAACAAACGTTACTTATTAAACACTTCAAAGAATTCTTTTAATAACTCATAGCCTTTTAAATAGCTTACATAGTCAATTTGTTCATCGCTTGAGTGCATATTGTATATATCTGCAAGCCCTACAAGTACTGGTTTTAACTGTACACCAAATTTGTTTTTATTGTTTGCATATATATGTGTCTCTGCACCGGCATGGAATGTTGAAATTTCTACATTGTAACCAAGATTTTTGCCAGCCTCTTCTGCCATTTTTACCAAAGTTTCATCTTCGCTTTTTTCAAATGGTGGCAAGTGTTCACTAGATTCCATTGATGCAACAGCTAAACCTGCATATTTTTTGTTGAATTTTTCAATGATTTCTTTGATGTCTGAAAGAAGATTTTTTTCAAATTCTCTACTTGAACTTCTAATTGAATATGTTGCACCAGCTTTTGTATTGATTACATTTGTAATTGCTTTATCAACAATATAGTCTAAATATTGATTGCTTTTCATTTCTGAATTTTTAATGTTATCAACAGCTGTTTCTATTCCTCCGCCAATTATTACACCTAAGTTTAAAGAAGTAACAACTCCAAATTCATCTTTTTTATAAACACCTTGAGGTATTTCATTTACAAGTTCTGCTATTAATTTTGCGGCATTAACTTTTGTATTATCATCGATATCAATACCAGAGTGTCCGCCTTTTAGTGATGTTACGTTAACAACAAGTTTTGTATAGCTTGCTCCAGCTATTTGGACTTGTCCTAATCTATCTGCATCTAGAACCAAAATGTGTTCTGCTTCGATTTCATCCATTTTAACGTGATGAATACCACTCATTGTTTGTTCTTCGTCACGAGTAAAAATAATTTCTATTCCGCCATGTTTTAATTCTGTATTTTTTGCTGTTTCAATTGCTAGCATTATTGAAGCAGCAACGCCTGCTTTGTCATCAGCTCCAAGTGTTCTTGTTTTATCTGTTTCAATTATGTTTCCATTTAGTTTTAAATTAACAGGAGAATCATCACCAACAACATCCATATGTGCACTTAAAAGTAAAGGCTTTTTGCTTGAATCATTTGCATTAACTTTTGCTTTTATATTTCCATACTCATCAGTTGTTGCGTATATATTATTTTCTTTGAAAATTGCTAAGATTTTTTGCGCAACTTTTTCTTCTCTTAACGAAGGTGATGGAATGCTTGCAAGCTCGCAAAATAAGTCTATTAGCTTATGTTCTTTTCTTATTGTTTCCATAATTGTCTCCTTTTTAATTTATTATAGACTATATTGACAAGATAGTATATAATATAGATATGTGATTAAAGTGTAAGGAAAAGCTATGGCGAAAGTGTTATTATCAATCCCTGACAAATTTTTAAATCAAATCGATGAGGTTGCTGAAAACGAACAAAGAACCAGAAGCGAGCTCATCCGTGAAGCGTTAAGAACTTACATGAAACGCAATATTATGTTTGATGCTAGAAAATCATCAGCTGATGCTGATATTTTAGATAAATTATTAGATTAATAATTTCCAATCTGTGTTCAAATAGTGCATTTCGGGACAAGTGCCCTCGCTTAGGTTGAAATTTAAAATTTATGTAATAAAATTTTGATAGAGCAATTCTAAAGCGTGATAAATAAACTTGAGGATTTACATGGCTCGAAAAGTACTAATATGTGTTTTATTTGCGTTTTTTGCAATTATGACTTTCCCATCTGAAGTAATGGCAGATGCTGTTTCAAAAGTAACGGTAAAGGAATTAATTGTTAAGCATTCTATGGAAATGGGTTTAGACCCAGCTCTTGCACTTAGTATTGCAAAAAAAGAATCAAATTTTAAACATAACAGTAAAAGCAGACACGGCGCTATTGGTGTTTTTCAGCTAATGCCTTCAACTGCTAAAAAAATGGGATATAATCCTTATAAATTAAATGATAATATTAAAGCTGGAATTTCTTATTATAAGTTAATGTATAAAATGTTTGGTTCTACAGAATTAGCTTTAGCGGCTTATAATGCAGGACCGGGAAACGTTAGAAAATATAAAGGTATTCCACCATTTAGTGAAACAAAAAGATTTGTTTCTGTGATTATGAGTGATTATAATAATCTAAAGGCAAATCCAGACCCAGTAATTGCAGAATATAAGAATTCAATAAAAGATATTAATTATATAGAAGATGAAGATGATTTTAGATATGAACACGAAGCTGTATTAAATTCATATTTATCTAATCAAGGAATTTAGAAGGTAGAAGAGAATGTTTCAAGAGATAAAAACCCACGAAATTACGACCGACGTTGTGATATTTACAA
>CAZNLZ010000254.1:0-2398 GCA_964574225.1 uncultured Muribaculaceae bacterium
TTCCTAAAGTTAATTTAATAACTGATCGAAATATGAATGTATATGGTATAGATACAATTTTCTTTTATCCTGAGGATAATCTCATATTGTTTGGGGAGTCCAAGGTTAGCAAATCTTTAGATAATGGTTTAGCGTTGATAAAGAAATCACTTTTAACTTACGAAAAGCAGATTGATGAAGAATTTTTGCTTGTATTTAGTAACAGACTTTATTCAGATAAATTTGGTGCTTTTGGAGACAAATATAAAGACATAATAGATAAAAGCCTTTCTATGAAACAGTTTATATTCAAGGCGGGAATTACAGATATTGGAGTGCCAATATTTATCGCTCACGGACAAGATATTGACACGGACAAAATCATCAGCAAATTAAGTTCTCTAAAAACAATAAGTGTGCATGGAATAAATGTAAAGTATATAACAATCTCTTTGCCTATTATCAATAAAAGCAAAATGATAGCAGCCTTTACTAATAAAATTAAGGGAAGGAGAGATTATTATGAATCAATTGTTTGAAAAAATGAACACCCAACTTATTCGACAAAAATATATAAGAGCATTAGCTGATTCTAAAGATTGTACTAGTAAAGCACGAGAATTAGCAGATGATTTGTTTGCCTTGGATTTAACCGTATATTCAAAAAATTATTCATTTGATTCATTGTTGTACTCTGCCTTTGCACAATCTAAATTGGATGAAAATGTAGTGTTGCATCCTGAACAGCTTCAAATTATAGAACAAATTGAGAAACACGATGCATTAATAATAAGTGCACCAACAAGCTTCGGAAAAACATTTTGCGCATTTGAATACATTGCACGCACAACGCCTCAAAATATTGTTCTTATAGTTCCAACATTAGCTTTGGTTGATGAATACCTAAAAAAAATTATAAGAAAGTATAGTAATTTTTTTAATAATTACAAAATACATACACAGTTAGATGAAGAAAGAGAGTACGATTTTTCAATACGTAATATTTTCATTTTAACACATGACCGTGTTGTACAAGAAAATTTATTTAAACTGATACAAAAAATAGATTTATTAGTAATTGATGAAGTGTATAAATTAGAAACAGATACAGAGAATGATCGTGTATTAGTGTTAAACATGGCGTATTATTATCTATCTCAAATTGCAGATAAATATATTTTGTTAGCACCTTTTATAGGAAATGTAGAAAATATGGAGCAATTAGAGAAAAAACCGCATTTTTTTAATACCGAATATTCGCCGGTTATTAATGAAGTAATTACCATAGATATAATTTCTCATTCGGATAGAGCATCTCAATGTCAACAACTTCTGAATAAAATCTCTAGCGAGGAAAAAACATTAATTTATTTCCCAACGGTAACAGGAATATATAATTATGTAAGTAATTTTTTGAAACATGAACCAGTATTAGAAAGTATTTCTCCTTCAATTAATTTTTTTATAGAATGGGCAAAGGAAGAAATACATGAAGATTGGTGTGTTATTAAGGCTCTTGAACGAGGCTATGTTATACATAATGGACAAATGCCATTGGGAACAAGAATGTTCCAACTGAACTTGTATGAGGATAACGATTCTTATAATAGGCTTTTATGCACCTCAACACTGCTAGAGGGAGTAAATACTTCTGCAGAAAACATTATCATTACTAAGCCGTCTAGAAAATCTGATCAAAATAATAATAACGATGATTTTTCGGCTTTTGATTTTTACAATCTGGTTGGGAGAACAGGCAGATTAAATCAGCATTTTATTGGTAAGGCATATTATATAAAGGCTCCCTCAGACCACCCTTATGAAAAAATTGAAGCTATTAAGAGTGTTAAGTTTGAAATAACTGATAATAGTGTAGATATAGACATACAAAAAGGAATGATCGAAAATCATCCTGATTATTTAAAGTTTTTAGAAAAATTAGGAATTTCTCATGATGATTATCTAACACATATAGGTAGTCACTTTAGGTTTGAAACCGTTAAAACAATTTACGAGAGGTACATTGAATTCAGACAAGACTTGATGAATGAGTTGAAATTGTTCGTTGATGATGAAAAACACGGACGGAATAAATTTATTGTACTTTTGTACAATGTTTGCGAGGGTCGAAACGATAGGTTTAGAGGAACACTAATTAATAACCTCATAAACCGTAATAGGCAAAAAATAAAAACAGTTGTAGACAATGCAAAAAAGTATTTTCCTACACTGGGGCTTGATTATATTATTTCAACGGCCATAAGTCTTAAAATGAGTTATATTGAACATCAGTTTTATGGTAAACTTCAAATCATAAAATATTTTATGCAATTAGAAAAAGTTTCTAAAGAGTATTTAAATATTTTAGATTCAAAAATTCTTGGAGCTATTGAACAATTGTACTTTACAACGTCTAAAC
>CAZNLZ010000255.1:0-2388 GCA_964574225.1 uncultured Muribaculaceae bacterium
CAGTAAATAATGTTCTTCCTGCTTTTAATTCTTCTTTTGTTCTTTCAAAAATAAGAATATTCGCGTCAACCGCCATACCTATACTTAATATAAAACCCGCAATTCCTGCAAGCGTCAAAGTTACAGGCACCATTTTGAAAATTGCAAATAAAACTACTGAATAGATTAAAAGAGCAATGTTTGCGATAAAACCAGGAACTCTGTACCAAAATACCATAAATAGCATAACAGCACCTAGACCAATAATACCAGCAACTTTACTTTTATCTAAACTATCAGCACCTAAAGTAGGTCCAACTGTATTTTCTTCAATAATTTTTGCAGGAACAGGAAGTGCACCAGCATTTAACAAATCAACAATTTTCTTTGCTTCATCGTGAGTAAAGCTACCTGTAATTTGTGCTTGTCCACCAGTAATTTCTTGTTGAACAACAGGTTCTGATATACTTTCACCATTGAAATAAATTGCAATAGGATATCCTTTAAACTCTCTTGTCAATTTTGCAAATTTATTAGCACCTTTTCCACTAAATTCAAGAGAAATTAACCATTTACCAGCCGCATCTGTACCAACTGATGCTTTATTTAAATCTTCACCAGATAGACCAGAAGCTTCCCAACCTCTAGTATTACCAGCATCATCTAAAATTGGTTTTTTGAATTCTAATTCTGCGGTTTCACCTAAAAATTCTCTTGCTAATTTTGGGTCTGAAATATTTGGAATTTCAATCAATAAGCGTTTATCGCCCATTTGCTGAACCATTGTTTCAGATACACCAAGTGCATTAATTCTGTTTTCAAGAGCAGATTTTAAACCATCCATCATGTCTTGAGTAATCTTTGGTATATTTTCAGTTGTTTGAGCTTCAAGAACAATTCTTGAACCACCAACTAAATCTAATCCTAATGGAATTGGTTTAGTAAATATAATTACAACCGAAATGATAGTTAAAATAACTATCGACCAGAACATAATTATCTTATTTTTCATAAATATCCCCTGCCTACTAAATACTAATTAAATTCTAACAAAAAAAAGTACTTCTAACATGAAATAATACATAATGTTGCAAAAAGTAAAATTATACTGATATCTATATCTAAAATGTTATAATGTTGCCATGTAGATAGAGGGAAATAAAAATGGTTACAAAAGAAAAAGATACAGAAACTATAAATATTTCTGAAGAAAGAAAAAAAGCACTTAAAGTTGCTATAGATAAAATCGAAAAGGATTTCGGTAAAGGTTCAATTATGCGATTAGGCGACAAACCAGCCGTTGCAGTTGAAACAATCCCAACAGGCGCATTATCACTAGATGTTGCGTTAGGTATTGGTGGTGTTCCTCGTGGCAGAATTATCGAAGTATATGGTCCTGAAGCAAGTGGTAAAACAACATTAGCCCAACACATTGTTGCAGAATGCCAAAAAAAGGGTGGGATTGCAGCATTTGTTGACGCAGAACACGCTTTAGACCCAGAATATGCAAGAAACTTAGGTGTAAATGTTGATGAATTATTAATTTCTCAACCAGATACAGGTGAACAAGCATTAGAAATTACAGAAGAACTTGTAAGAAGCGCTGCTGTTGATATCGTTGTTGTTGACTCTGTAGCAGCATTAGTTCCAAAAGATGAAATTGAAGGTGCAATGGAAGACAAACAAATGGGTCTTCAAGCAAGATTAATGTCTAAAGCACTTAGAAAATTAACAGGTATTGTAAGCAAAACTAATACAACTGTTATTTTCATAAACCAATTAAGACAAAAAATTGGCGTTATGTATGGCAGCCCAGAAACAACAACAGGTGGTAACGCTCTTAAATATTATGCAAGTATCAGACTTGATATAAGAAGAACAGAAACTCTTAAAAAAGATGATAAAGAAATCGGTAACAGAGTTAAAGTAAAAGTTGTTAAAAATAAAGTTGCTCCACCATTTAGAATTGCAGAATTTGACATTATCTACGGAAAAGGCATTAGCAAATCTGGATGCATTTTGGATATGGCTGTTACTTTGGATATTGTTAAGAAAGCTGGTGCTTGGTTCAGCTACAATGATGAAAAACTAGGACAAGGCAGAGACAGAGTAAAAGAATTATTTGCTGAAAATCCTGCATTAGAAGCTGAAATCGAAGAAAAAGTAAGAGAAGCTTTAAAATCAAAAGAATAAAAATAGTAAGCTATAAAAAGGAGCGATTAAATCGCTCCTTTTTGCATATCAATTTACATAATGAATATTATAAGTATGAGTTTTTTACGCAGCCATATATGGAGTTTCGTAAATTCACTTATTGAAACAATATCAAGCAAGCTCTGTTTGAGTGCGTGGCACGAGTTAGCGCAGCTTTGGTTGAAGTTAGTGAAATAGAAACGGAATATCCGGCTG
>CAZNLZ010000256.1:0-2379 GCA_964574225.1 uncultured Muribaculaceae bacterium
TTTTCTTCAACTTGTGGTCTATCAAAACCTTTAACTGAATACCTATTTGTTTCTTCATTCAATTTATATTCACGTGCAAAGCTGATACAAATAGCATCTAATGCGTGGTGTTTTGGATTACTTCTATTTTTCTTTTCATCATCACCTAGTAAGGTATTTAAACTATAAGTTCTTCTTATTTTTGCAGTAGTTGAACCATTTTCTACAAATACATGGCGTTCTTGCCCAGCAACTTGCATACCCCAACCACAAATATAATGAGTAATTGCACTAGCAACCTTTGCAACTTGTGCTGTTTCTGCTAAACCATTATAACTATCGATTAATTTTTCACATTTATCTGGTGGCAATACAAGTAAATCTGATTTTTTCTTTCCTAGCTTTGGTCTTAAGTTGTTAATTCTTGTGTTAAAATCTTCCCAACGTTGTCTATCTGTTGATAACCATTGATAAGGAGTTCTGCCCTTTTTATCTTGATTTTCTTTCTTAAAACAAACAACCTTGTTGTATAATGCATCATTTCCGCCTAATGTTCTTGGATAGATATGGTCAATTTCACATAATGAATATTCACTAGGTGAAATTTTCTCACCACTATAAATGCATTTAAAATCTTGTGCTTTAGCCAATTTATGCATTAAAAAGTATTGTTTAGGGTCAAGACCGTGTTCATCTAATTCTTTAATTAGTTGTTCGTTTTCTTTTTCTTGGTTTTTCATATAGTTCATTGTTGCATTAGCTTTTACACTGCCAAATAATGAATTATCTGCACCATCGCGAACAAATTCAAAAATAACTTCATCTGGTTTGCCATTATCCTCAATTAATTTATTCAAAAGGTTTTTGAAGATTTGAAGTCTATTTCTTACAACTGGGTTTGTGATATTACCAATTAAGATATCACTTTTCATATCAGCATTACGTGAAGCCTCTGCCATTTCATTACGATTATCACCAATAAATAGGTTGTTCCAATCTCCAATTTTAGATAGCATTGATTGGACTTCTTCTTTTGTTATTCCATTTTTAACGTCTGCTTTATCAATATATTTTTCGACATCTAGTTCTATCGGGTTACAACCAGACGTGATTACATCAATCATAATTTGGCACGCACGCCTACAAAAACTTGAACGCCCAGAAATATTAGCCTTTAAAGTTTCTACTTCGTTCTTTTTGAATTCTTGACCAACTACCTTTTGAATATCTTTTTTAGTTATTGTAAAACTTGCTGTTTTCTTTTCTCCTCTACGTAGTTCGGTTAAGCTTTCAGCCCATTCAACAACCTTTTTGTTATAGATTTCTTTTATTTCCACCGGAGAAAGTCTACGTTGTTCAAGAGTTTCATTATCAACAAATCGAATATTTTTTAATTGCATTAATAAAACTAGTGATATGTGTTCAATCGTTTCTGCACTGCAAACATTTCGTTTTGGAAGAAGTCTGCATTTTGATATTATTCTATTGTTAAATCTTGGTATTTTTTGACCTAAAACACCTTGCCAATCTTTTTCTGTTCCTCTGTATTGTATCCACTCTGGATTATGGTAGGAAGCATATGCCTCACGATAATCACCATATAAAAATTCATCAACTGAAATATTTTGAATTTGTGGTAATTGTTTTTTTGCTTCTTCCCATAATTTAGAAAGTTCTTTTATAACAAGCGACCTTGGTGCAACTCTGCCCGATGTTCTTGCTTTTTGTGGGTTTAAGCCAATGCTTCTTTTGTATTCATTTGGGTTAGCTTCATTCCACAAGCCAAGCATTAATGCATCATAAAAACAAGGGTATTTATATTCATCAGAGTTAATTAATTCAATACCATCAATTTTTGAATATTTCTCAATATCTTTTTTGTTTTCTTCATCGTCAGAAGAAGTTGCCCAAGCGACACTTCCATCATATCCTCTTCTTTGTATAGCAGAATGTAGAGCCTTATAGATTTGCCACTCTTCAAGTTTTTCACCTTTGATTAATGCGCATCTTAAAATAGCTGAATTATATATTGTGTTATCACCATTTTTTGCAAATTCACGTTTGAATTTTTCGTCAGTTTGTTCTAATGGGTTTAATCCTTTTTCTGCCCACAAATCTTTAAACCATTGTTCTCTTACTCTATGAGATTTTAAAGTTCTATAAGCTCTTCTTCTTACTCGATTATCTGCAACTGATGAATGGTCTTTGTCTATGATTAACGAACCTATATCTTTTATTTCAAAATCTTCTCTTACGCAGTAACCAATACTAGCCTTACCCATATCAAATGCGAAAACTTTTTTCATACAATCCCTTTCATTAATTAGGTTTAGTATATCAAATTATTTGTTAATCCTACAAGACTAATTGCCAAATATCATTAGATATTTTAAAATTAGC
>CAZNLZ010000257.1:0-2361 GCA_964574225.1 uncultured Muribaculaceae bacterium
ATAGTTGAATAAAAAATGATAGTAGTTTAGCGAAAGTTAAACTACTATTATTTTTTGGGAGTGGTTATGAATAAATTTTTTAGTGTTCTTTTTGTTGCTTTATTATTTTCGTTGCCTGTTTTTTCAAACGATATAAAAGATGTAGAATGTTTCTTTAATGAATTTGTGTCTGCTGCAAATAATTATAGTGATAGCTATTTTAGCTATTACAGTGATGATGCAAAAATTGTTCGTGTTGTAGAAAAACCAGATGGTACTGTTCAAGCTGTTGATATTCCGTTAGAACGATATAAAATAGAAGCAAAAAAATCAAGTAAATTTGCACGTTTGAGAAAGTATAAGAATAAATATTTTAATGTTAAAATCCTACCGTTTGGTGATGATTATAAACTATCTGCAATGCGTATGCCATCAACAAGTGATTATAAAATTCCTGCATATTTTGTTATTGGAAAAGATGAAAATGGTAATTGGAAAATAAAAGAGGAATCAATGAATACAAAGGTTCAAAGATTTTTAAAAGATAGTTAAATAAAAAGGAGAATATAATTTATATTCTCCTTTTTGGTTCTTATTGAAGAGCAGCTTTATCAGCTTCTTTTGCTGCTTTATTGTTTTTTACTTTATCACAAATAGCACCGATACCTCGTCCTACTAATGCTGCTGTTGCTAGTCCAGCAGCAAGTCCTCCTACAAAAAGACTTGCCCTTCCACCTTTAGATTTTAAGATTTTTGACATTTTTGGATAAAGGACTTCATCTAAAATTCCAAGTTGAGGTGTTGTGTTAATCATTTCTTTAATTGTTCCCCAATAGGTTTTCATATTGTTAGTATTGTAACCAGCTTGTGTGAATACGTCTTTTGTTCCTTCAGTTAAAATTTTATCCATAGGAAATTTGGATAAAGCACCTAAGTACAAAGCTTGTGTTCCAAGACCAACCGCCGTCCCAATTTTCTTACCTTTTGATGTTTTTTCATAAGGGTTTCCTTGTTTTGTGTACGCCAATTTGGCAGAGTGCATTTCTGTTCTCATGTTTATATTTCCTTTCACATTCCTTACGAATTAATAAAGAAAACTCAACTAGGAGAATTTACTTTAAATGTTAAATGTTTAAGAAATGTAATAAAAAAGCGAAGTTAATACTTCGCTTTTTTTAATATTCAACCTCGTATTCGATGCTTCCGTCGCCATCTCTATCATATTTTGAATTTTTTAGTTTCCCGTTTTCATCGTATTCATAGTATTGGATGTTAATAATTTTTCCGTTTGCATCGTAGATTTTTTTTGTTCTTGTATTGAATAGCGCATCGTATTCTTCAATATAATCAATATTGCCGTCACCTTCATAATCTTTTTGTATGCTTATTACGGTTCCTGCTTGGTCGTATTCTTCAATGATTTGCCAATTTGAATTTGTTTCTTCTCCTTCGAATCTTGCATAGTATGATTTGCTTAAATAGCCTTTATCATCGAATTCATACTTATATTTTTCGTTATAAAGAACTTTGTTGTTTTGTGTACATTTTTCTAATGTAATGTTGCCTTTTTCATCATACTCAAAAGTAATGATAGTTCCATTTTTAAAAGTTTCTTTTAAAACTAAACCTTCGTTGTTTATTTCAATGCTTGCTAATTTTTCTTCTGTATTTTGTGCTTTATAGCTTGATTTTGATTCATAGTTCTTTTCTAAAAAATCACAATTATCAATAATGCTCATAAAATTTCTCCTAAACTAACCGTGTTTACTTTTTTGTTGTCGGTATTCATTTTTTTGAACTTGAGAATGCCAACATAAATATTAATATAATTTAACAAATATTGTTATAACAATCAATTTTTATAACAGCCTGTCTGTTTTTAGTATGGATTAAGTCTTAGTATAAATTCAGATAAATCTGCGCTTTGTTTTTTACTCCAAGGAATAAAACAGGATTGAATTCCAAGTTGATCCATAGGTTCTTTTGTTTGTACGCAACCCCATGTTTCATTAATTAATTGTTGTTTGTTAACATTGCTTTTTGCAAAATCAATAATTTGTTGTTTCTTGTTACTAGGTAGCGGATATGCTTGAACTTGTTGGCTAATTGAAGCTATATATGATGCTACAAATAAATCATACATTGCTGATTTTTGTTGTTCTGTATATTGATATGCAAAAGCTGAAGAACCAATACTAATAGCTAATATTAATAGAGAACTCATTGCTATTTTTTTCATTTACTATCTCCTTATCTAACATATTAGATAAGTACCCACAAATGCGTATGTTAAACACTTAATTTATATAACATTATTTGTATCGTCAATTTGAACAACAGTTGGCTTAAATGATTTAGCTTCTTCTGGAGTCATTAGGGCAT
>CAZNLZ010000258.1:0-2361 GCA_964574225.1 uncultured Muribaculaceae bacterium
AACATTCTTTCTTGTCAAAAAATTGGTGTAATTCCAGAAGATACAGGAATCATTACTTCTACAAACAGAGGTGAGCCAATCGTTAATAATGAAAAATCTCTTGCAGGTAAAGCATACTTAAACGTTGCAAGAAGAATTAATGGGGAAGACGTTCCTTTCTTAGATATAGATGAGCCGAAAGATTTTGTAGGTAAGCTAAAGAAATTCTTTTCAGGCTTAGGCAAACAAGGAAAGGAGTAAAGAAATGAAGTCACTTTTTTCTGATATTTACAACAGATTATTAGAACTATTTCAAATAGAAAAACCTGAAAATACAAGTGAAGATGCAACAAACAGACTTAAAGTTATTTTGATGCACGATAGAACAAAATTAGACCCTCTTATTATGAACAAAATGAGAGAAGAGTTAATTGAAGTATTTTCAAAATACGTTGTTATCAACAAAGAAGAGCTTGAAATCGACTTGGGTAACAATGGTGATGAAGCAGCTTTAATGTTAAACATCCCAATCATTCGTTCAAAAACAGAAGAAGAACTTGAAGAGTTAAGAAAACAAATTCAAGAAGAAGAAGAAAAAGTTTCTGATGATGACGATGATGATGATGACGACGAAATTGTTGAAGGAGAAGCAACAGAAGTTATAGAAGAACAAATTGCAGATCCTACAACAGAACCTATCGAAGACGATGAAATCGTTGAAGAGGAAGAAGACAAAGAATAAAAAGAAAAGAGGGTTTTTAAACCCTCTTTTTTAAAGACCTTTTGCCATCAGTATGTCACCAATTATAGCGACAATAGTTAATATGGCAACAAAGGTATTCCAGACTATCTTTTTCATATGGTTATAATACCACTATAAATCTATTTTTGAAAGATATTCTCTAGGTGAAATATGACGTTCCTTTATCATTCCTGTGTTTTCATCTCTTATTTCATCAAAATATCCTTGAACCAAATCCACTTGTTGTTCAACAAGTTCATCAACATCATCTTCATCACAAGTACCAATTGAATCAGTTGCCGTTATAACATTTGCAACAATAGAATAAAGTTCTTCAAAAGCTTGTTCATCATATTTACCTGTTACAGGATTAAATGTTTCTTCAAAAACTAATTCAAAAGCATCACTAGCGTCATCAACTTCATATATTGTTGATAATTTTGTTATACTTTGCATAATTTTATCTGCATTTTCAATGTCAAAACCAGCAAACTTTCTCAAAATTTCAGCACGATGAGATACCAGCATTTCAGGTACGAACACACCTGAATTTTGAATTAATTTTGATAAGTTATTCGCAAAAGCGAAATCTACTCTGCCATCAGCATCTTTTACAGCTTCAAGAAATTCATGCGCAATATTATCAACAGAATATTCATTCTCTAATTTTTCAAGCATTTCAACAAGTTTTATTTTCTTATCCATATCAGATAAATCATAACCATTTGGAGTTTTAGACATGTCAAATATGCGCAAAGTACCTTTCATAGACATATCCTGAAAATCTTCATCTGTTATAACATAGTCAGAAAGTATATCTCTCGCGTAATCACGTCTCAATACTGGATTAGACATTCTATCAAAGAACGAAAATAATGGGTCATCTTCAGTTGCCATTAAAGTTGATAACAAAGCTTGTCTCGCTTCGTCATTTGGGTTCATATATATAATATTAGACTTCTTTGACGTTTTGTTTGAGCCATAAGCAATTTCATTTAGAAATTCCATTTCCTTTTCAGATTTAGAAACAAAATGCCCTAAAACTTGCTCATAAACAGAAACGAAATCTTTTACTTTTTTGTCATCTACATTTCCATTTTTATCAGATAAATGAGAAGAAATAATATCTGAGCCAATTCTCAAATCAAAAGTTTTGCCAGAGCCAAGCGTAATTTTGTTTAAGATACCCTTTGGTTGTTGAGTTTTTCTATTAAGAACATAAAAGGTAGAAGCCGCACCAAATGTAAGTCCATTATATGCTTTCATTGTTGAAACAGGACAAGAAACATTTTTGTTTTGACATTCAGAAACGTTATTTGTTTTTTCAACAATTTTATATTGCAATTTTTTATAATTAAAATTTGAATTTACTTCTCTAATTTTCATGACTTAATAATTCCTCTATTCATAAAAAGCCCAAACATAAAGGAATTTGCTAGTAAAACCATAGGGGTTGATTTTTTATATTCAGCGAATAATAATAATATTGTCAGCGCGGGATACTCTGCCGACGAAAAAGATTAAGTATCTTTTGAGGAGAGGTAAGTCTGGAAGACTGCGAGAGTGGAACGTAAGACAATTAAATAGATATCGCGGGATGGAGCAGTCTGGTAGCTCGTCGGGCTCATAACCCGAAGGTC
>CAZNLZ010000259.1:0-2335 GCA_964574225.1 uncultured Muribaculaceae bacterium
TTGCCCCCACACAAACGTTCCAGGTTTGCACCTTAAACCACTCGGACACCTCTCCATATTAGCAAGACAATGTTATACTAATTCCCAACAAAAGTAAAGGAATTGATTAATATAACTAAGAAGTCTTACCCAAATACTTCATCAAACAAGAAATACCTTGTCCTGACGGACTACAATCCGCATCAATTTATGCTTTTGTAGCATTTTTATAGGCAGGAACATAACCTTTATTTGTGAAAACAGATATAAATACGTCCTTTCCTAGCGTATTTGGTCCTTTCGCACCATTAATATCGAATGTAATTACCAATCCAGCGCCAGAAGGATTATTAACTTTAACTTTATAATAGTGATTGATATTTCCATTAGCTAACGGGTCAATACAAACGAAAGAACCATCTGTTAAAACTACGGAAATAACAGCGTGACCCCAACCAACACCTTTATTATCATACGGATGGGTTCCTTTATTCATCATTTTAACACCATTTTCAGCCCAACAACCTTTTTTGTTATAGCAAGCTTCTTTCATATGTAGTAATTTATTACGTATATAATTATCAAACCACATTGTTAAATCTGCCATATTGTCATCTCGAACACCAAGCAAATCAGGACTTCCTCCATTTATGCTAACAAGATACATAGCATTTGAGAGCGCAGAATACATCTTTCTAATTTTTGCAATTCGTTCTTTTTCTTGGTAGTCTGCCCACAGCGTTGGTACAGTAATTGCTGCAATAACCCCAATAATAACAAGGGTTATAAGAGTTTCTGCAAGCGTAAAAGCCTTTTTTATATATAATTTCAAGAGACTACCTTTCAAGATTAATACATGGCAAGCATTATAACAATTTATAATGCTCATTGCAATTTTAATACTTTTCAAACAAAAGAACTTTTAAAGTATAATATGAATTATGAAAGCACTATATTCTCTATTTATTTTAATTCTTTTTATTGTCGCTTCAATTCTATACTATGAAGACCAAACGAGTTATGCAGTATATCGTATAGTTTCGCCTACTGAAATTTTTATAGATACAAATAGAAATCTTATCTACGATGAAAAAGAACCAATAAAAGTTGAGAATTTGTACTACATAAATATGGATAATAATCCAATTGAGTTTAAAGACCTAACAGAAAACGAAAAATTTTTCCTTAATTACAAAGCATTTAGAACTGCTCAGCTAATTTTAAAAGATAAATACGTAAGAATAGTTGACGGTGTAATTATTGTTGAAGGGCAAAAATACAACGAATTACTTAAAGCGTCTGGATTTTTCTATTCTGACAGCGCAGAGTCAAAAGCAGAATTGTTAAATTTAATAAAATCAACAAACTTAGATGACTACGTTTTATACAATACAAAAAGCAAACGTTTTCATTCATTAGACTGCAAAGAAGGCAAGAAAAGTAAAAATTACAGAATTATAAAGAAAATAAATTTAGATGAAAGTGCCATTGGTTGCAAAAATTGCATAATTGATGAAGAAACAAAAGAAGCACTTGAAACAATAAAAAACAATACAACTGTTAGTTCACCAAAGCTAGAAAAAGGCGAAATTACAGTTATCTATACAGATTTAAATGAAACATTTTTGCCAACAACAAAATGCGAAACTAAAGCTTGCAAAATGCTAAAAAACGAAATCGATAATGCAAAAGAAAACATAGACTTTGCTGTTTATGGAATAAACAATCAACCTCAAATTTTCAATGCACTTGTTAATGCACACAATAGAGGGGTAAAAGTTCGCTGGGTTGCAGATTATGACAAAAAAGACCAAAATTATTATCCTGATACATTAAAACTACAAAAAATAATATCAACATTCAACACCGATAAAGAAACTGATTTACGTGGACAATCTGCAATTATGCACAATAAATTCTTTATCTTTGATAAAAAGAAGGTATTTACAGGTTCTGCAAATATAACAAGCACAGATATTGCTGGTTTTAATTCAAACATTTCAATATTAATAAACTCTGAAAAAGTAGCGCAAATGTTCACTCAGGAATTTGAGCAAATGTATTCTGGATTATTTCACAAAGATAAAAAATCGTTTACAAAAGAAAAAATTAACATTAATGGAGCAGAACTTGGCGTGTATTTTTCGCCTCAAGATAAAATTATTACAAAGGAAATTTTACCACTTATAAACAATGCGAAAAAATATATTTATATTCCAGTATTCTACATAACAAAAAAAGAATTGGTTAATGAGCTAATTTCAGCACACAACAGGGGTGTTGAGGTTAAAATAATTAATGATGCAACAAATGCAAGTAACAAACACACGATTCATCATCAACTAAGAGAAGCCGG
>CAZNLZ010000260.1:0-2293 GCA_964574225.1 uncultured Muribaculaceae bacterium
CACCAGCAGAACCTCTGATTTCAAGCATAATATCTTTATCATCCATTGGGTCACGAGGCAACAAAAGAACCTTCATTTTTTCTTTCAGTTCTTCCATTTTTGCTTCATTATCAGAAATTTCTCCACGAAGAAACTCTCTCATCGTTTCATCTGATTCGCTTTTTAAAAGTTCTTCAGCATCTTTAACAGCAGAATCCGCATCTTTCCAAGCTTGATATGTTTCAACTGTTTCTTCCATTGCTTTTCTTTGCTTAGAAAGAGTTTTAAATCTATTGTAATCTTGAATTACTTCTGGATCTGATAAAATTTGTCCTAATTCTGTGTACTTGCTTTCAATTTGCAAGATTTTATCTATCATATCTTTCATTATTGTTGTCCTTTAACTGGCATACGACCACAAGATTTATCTTCATCACAGAATCCAAATCTTTCACATTTTGGAACCAAGTAGTCTTTTAACCAAGGTTCTTCTTTAATTAATTCATCACACATTCTCTTAACAAGAATTCTGATTTCTGTTTGAGCACGAGTGCAAAGTCTTAAATTAGCAAGGTGAATCATCTCTCTTAAATTCAAACTTGCAACCATAGAAGTTGAAGCAGCATTTGGAAGCACTGCACGAGCATCTTCCGCAGGAATACCAGCCTCTGTAAGTTCTAAATAAAACTCAGAAACTTTTGCCATAAATTCATCAAACTTTTTATTCAACTCTTCATCTTTTTCAATTGTATTCGGAGTCAAATAATCAAATTGACCTTTTTCTTTAACATATCTTTGAGATTTCTGAGAAAAAGACATATGTCTATGTCTAACCAATTGGTGAGAGCATGCTCTTGATATATTAGAAATAGCAAAGCTAACTTGAATATGTTCAATTGTACTATAGTGTCCAGATGAAACAACACGGCTAATAAGTTTTAGCATTTTTTCTTCATCTTGAGCCGACTCACAATCATAAATATTCAAAGGGGAATCTGCACTATAACAAGTTCTACAAGCAGTATAAATTGTCTTAAGCATATTTTCCGGTTTAGATATTAACCTAACTTGTGCATATTTCTCTTGAGCCATACTTTCCTCCTATATAAAACAAAAACCCACATAAAGCGGGTATAAAAAAGCAGTACTTTCCAAAGAAAAGTACTGCATAAAAGCTATTTTTGTTGGTAACGTTTTTTGAATTTTTCAATTCTACCTTCTGTGTCAACGATTTTTTGGTTGCCAGTGTAGAATGGGTGGCAGTTGTTACAAATTTCAACTGTTAAGTTTTCAACAACTGAACCTGTTTCGATTTCATTACCACATACACATTTTATAACTGTTTTTTTGTAATCTGGATGTATCTCTTTTTTCATAATTTTACCTCTATACATTTTCTTTGCTATTGAATTATAAACAGCTAAAAATTTTATATCAAGTATATTTTAGGCAATTTCAAAATTTGTAATGTTTTTTAATATAAAAAAACGAGTTGAAATTATAAATTTGTGGTATTATATTATTATAAAATATGTATTACAAAAAATGAGTCACAAATGTGAGTATAAGGAATTATTGATGAAAAAAGCATTTACTCTTTCTGAAGCACTTATTACGTTAGCAATCTTAGGGGTTTTGGCTGCAATATTAATCCCTGTTTTGGATAACGTAAGGCCAGACAAAGACAAAATCACCTACAAAAAAGCGTTATACAGCTTACAAAGTGCTGTATCTAATGCTATGGATTCAACTGTTTACACAATGGCAGCCAACTCGGCAGCATACTGGAAAGATGCAAACATTGAAGATGATACATTCTGCAGATCAGTTGCTGACGCATTAAATACATCAGGCGCAGTAAACTGTTCTGGTACAATAGGAACATCTAGCTACGATAACCCTAACTTCATTACTACAGATGGTATTCGTTTCTGGGGTCTTGAAGGTAAATTCGAAGACGGCAAAAACACTCGTAACGTTTATGTTGACCGTGCTATTGGCACTAGCGAACTTAAAGCCGTTGAAAAATCTAGAGGCAGATTAGGCGAAGATGCATACGGTCTTAAAATCAGAGTTCGTTACGATGGTAAGATTGACACTGGTTCATCTTTTGCTGATACACCAGCTGCAAATCTTGAAGATGATTACACACTTGAAAATGATCTTATCGAAAATTCACTTCAAGTTACAAACAGAAAATATTAATCAAACAAAAAGAACCGATTGTTATCGGTTCTTTTTTTATGCTTTATTGTATAATAATACTTATCAGTTTTTAGGAGATAAGTATGAGCGAAAAATTACAAGCACAAAT
>CAZNLZ010000261.1:0-2292 GCA_964574225.1 uncultured Muribaculaceae bacterium
GAAAAAAGAGTCTTTGAACTATTAAAAGATACTGAAATAAAAAAAGAAGTTGAACAAAGAAAGTTAATTTGCAATAAATAATTAATTACTCATACCTTAATGCATCAATTGGGTTTAATAGTGAAGCTTTGTGTGCTGGGTAATAGCCAAAAGCTACACCAACCAAGCCCGAAAAACCTAATGACAAGAATATTGAGAATAATGAGATTGAAACACTCATTCCCTCTGAGAAAAACTCAACTGATTTTGCACCTAACACACCAACTGCAACACCAACTAAACCACCAATCATTGATAACATAAATGATTCAATCAAAAACTGCCAACGAATATCAGAAGCCCTAGCCCCAATCGCCATTCTGATACCAATTTCTTTAGTTCTTTCTGTTACCGATACAAGCATAATATTCATAATACCAATACCGCCAACTAGCAAAGAAACAGAAGCAATTGAAGCTAACAAAATTGCAAAGGTTTGAACTGTTGATTTCATTTTTTCTTGAAACTCTGCTGAATTTCTTATCTCAAAATCGTTAACTTGGTTTTTACCGATATTATGGCGTTGAACAAGTAATTCTTCTATATTCTTTTGAACATCATCTAAACTATCAGCGTCTTGTCCTTTTACAACAATCATATTAACTGAGCCAGGAAAACTAACACCAAATAACTTTTTTTGTGCCGTTGTAATAGGTATAAAAATTAAATCATCTTGGTCAAAAGGTCCTGATGAACCCTTTGATTTCAATGTTCCAAGCACTTTAAACGGAACATTTCCAATTCTAATAACTTTATTTATAGGTGAAACATCACCAAATAATTCAGTTGCAACAGTTGAACCAATAATTGCAACTTTTGCTCCATTTTTTTCATCTTCTTTAGTGAATTTTCTGCCATCTTCTATCTCATAATTTTTTATGTATAAATATGGTGCAGTTGTACCATAAACCGTAGTTTGCCAGTTTTGATTACCATACATAACTTGCTTGCCCTCGGTAGATGCTGGAGCGACAGCATCTACACCAGCAACCATTTTTTGAATTGCAGTAGCATCTTTTAGTGTCAAAGAAGGTTTTGTACCACTACCCATTCTAACCCCACCAGATTTAGCACTAGCAGAGCGAATAGTTAGCAAGTTACTCCCCATTGATTCCATATTTGCTTGCACTTTTTCACTTGCCCCTGTACCAATTGCAAGCATTATAATAACTGCACTTACACCAATAATAATACCTAAACTTGTCAAGGCAGAACGAAGTTTATTCACCTTTAATGAATTTATTGCCATTTTAATTGTTGATTTAAAATCTATCATCTAAGTTTGCCTTGTTCTTACCTTTTGCCACTCTTCTTTTGATTGGTCAGAAACTATTTTTCCGTCTTTAAATCGAATTATTCTATCACAATATTCAGCTATATCAGGTTCGTGGGTAACAATTATAATAGTTTTACCAGTTTCTTTATTCAGTTTTACAAAAAATTCCATAACCTCAATACTTGTTTTTGTATCTAAGTTACCTGTTGGCTCATCTGCTAAAATCAAAGGTGCATCATTAACAATAGCTCTTGCTATTGCAACCCTTTGTTGTTGACCACCAGACATCTGATTTGGCATATGGTCTTCACGATTTTCCAATCCAACAACCTTTAAAGCTGCTCTTGCTCTTTTATGGCGTTCTTCTTCTGATATTCCTTTGTAAATCATTGGAAGTTCAACATTATCTAAAGCAGAAGTTCTAGGAATTAAATTAAACCCTTGAAAAACAAAGCCTAATTTCAAATTTCTAATATCTGATAATTCATCTGGTGAAAGTGAAAAAACATCAACACCATCAAGAAAATAACTGCCAGAATTTGGCTTATCCAAAGTTCCAAGCATATTCATACAAGTTGATTTTCCACTTCCTGATGTTCCCATAATAGCAACAAGTTCACCTGCTTCAATAGATAATGAAACATCATCTAAAGCGTTAAAGCTTTCATCACCTGTTTGATATGTTTTTATTGCATTTTTTACTTCAATTAACGCCATTATAGTCTTGGTACTCTCATTTGTTCCTGTTTTTTACCACCAGCAAGATTGCGAACATATACTACATCGCCTTCTTTTATTTCATCAGAAATAATTTCAGAATATGTATCATCGCTAACACCTGTTTCAATGTTAATTCTTACAGGTTTACCTTTTTTCTCAATCCAAATGCCTTTTTTATCATACTTTTGCTTATTATCAGCAATAGTAAATTTTAAAGCCACATTTGGAACAGTTAAAATATTTTCTTTTTTACCTGT
>CAZNLZ010000262.1:0-2289 GCA_964574225.1 uncultured Muribaculaceae bacterium
CAAAAAATCTTATGAAAAATTTAAATATTTTATAAAAGCTTCGCACCCCTCAATAACATCTTCATACGTTTCATCAAAATTTCCTGTGTACCAAGGGTCTTTAATATTTCGTGGATTATTTGTATAATCCAAAAGTCTTTTTATTTTATTGTCTTTGTCAGACCCTACAATACACTCTATATCCTCTATATTTTCAGCATCCATTGCAACAATATAATCATAATACTCGTAGTCTTTTTTACGAATTTTACGAGAATAATGTTCTTCAAACGGAATGCCTTTTCTTCTAAGAATTTCCTTTGTTCCGCTATGAATACCAGCATGACACATTTCGTTATAACCTTCTGTACCTGCAGAATCTATTTCAAACTCATTGTCTAGTCCACGTTCATTAATCATATTTTGAAAAACCATATGCGCCATAGGCGAGCGACAAATATTTCCCAAACAAACAAATAAAACTTTTATCATAAATCCCTCATTTTAATACGATTATTTCTAATTATAACACTTTAAATCAACTACATTTTTTAAAATAATAAATATGATTTATCTAGTTTTTTCATATAATCTAGCCCATATTTAGCAAGGTAATATAAGTTGTAATCAAACAAAAGACCAGAAATTGGCAAAGACTTTTCTTCAAGTTCAAGAATTTTAGCACGTTCATCAGCAGAAATTGCTTGGTTTACAACAGAATAATATGGCATGAAATCATAATTTTCTTCACTTTTTTCAAATGTATATTCATCTTTATTTGACAAAAGACAAGAATATTTTGATAATGAAAAACGCTGGAATGCAACTATATGAGCGAACTGAGATGAAAGTTCTTTTATTGTTTTTTTTACTTCTTCAAATGTTTCAGAAGGGAAATCCCACATTGAATAAATATGATTCATTATCCCCGCCTTTGCTGCATCTTTCAATATAGGTATTCTTTTTTTAGGGTTGATACCTTTATTCATCTTTTCAAATATTCGCTCGCTCGCAGTTTCATAACCCCATTCAACATATAAAATACCTGCCTTTTTCATCTTCTTAAGAAGTTTATATGAAAACTTATCTTCTAAACGAGCAAGAACTATAAAGTAAGCACCAACCTTGCGTTTTATCAATTCATCAGAAAATTTTTCAAGATATTGAGGCATAACAGCTTCGTCAATCACATAAAAGAAATGCGTATTATAAGTTTTTTTATAATTTAAAATTTCATCAATCAAAACATTAATGTCTTTTGTACTAAATGTTTTTCCGTGTGCAATATCACAGAAGGTACATTTTTTCCAATAACAACCTTTGTTCATAGAAATAGGAATAATAACTTCTGGCGCCAAAAATTTTGAAAAATCATAATCAGAAAAATCAGCAGGTTCAAGCTCATTCAATATAGAATCTTTACTATGATTAGTATTCTTAATTATTTTATTGTCTTTTCGGTATATTAAATTATCAACATTTTCAATGGATATTTCACAATTTATATATCTTGCCATTTGTACAATTGCTTTATCACCCTCACCATACATAAAACTATCTGCAAATAAATCAAATAATTCAGGAAGTTTTAATATAGTATCTGCAATTCTTGTAATTAATTGTCCACCAATACATATATGGGCATTAGTTTCTTTTTTCAGCATATATGAAAGCGTCAAACCAGATACCAAAGAATTAATTGAGTGTATTGATATCCCAATAAAATCAACATTTTGAGATTTAATTTCTAAAACTTTTTCCTTGTAATAATCTAAGAAAATATTGTAAGAACTATCAAAAATTTTTTCTTTAAGTTCTTCATAATTAAAATTAATTTCTGGTCGTTCAACACTACCATTAAAATGGAGTTTAAGCGGATAATATGGAGCCGAAATAACACCTAAAGCAACCGATAACGTTATTGCCGCACGACTTAAAAAACTAGAATCATAAAAATGCTTTTTTGACTTAAAAACATTCAATGAATTTTTAATATAAGAAGGAAAAACATCAAACTGAGATTCGTACTTATTAATCAAATATGATAAATTTTCATATTTTTCCTTAGACATAGAACTTTCACCTTTAGAAAATTCTTCTTTGATTTTTTTGAGTGCATTTTTAAAATAATCTTGACTATAAATATCATTAAAAAATTCTACATTTAAATCCCTAACAAAGGCATTAAACCCAGCTTTCTTTAACTGCGCTTTAAGTAAAGGTAACGCAAGATGAGGACCTAATAAATACCAAGATGGAGGAAATAGTAATAAAAATTTTTTATCCATATATAGATTATAGCAAAAAAAG
>CAZNLZ010000263.1:0-2281 GCA_964574225.1 uncultured Muribaculaceae bacterium
AATTGAATCCTCGTATTTATATAAAGTATTTTTTTCAACGAGAATTGCCTAAAAAATTAAATTATTAATATTTCGTTACAGAATTTCGAAATGGTTTTTAGAGAACTTCAAAATGCCTTCATCTCTCATTCTACAAAGTTCACGTGACATAGCACTTCTATCTACGCACAAAAATTTCGCCATTTCTTCTCTTGAGTATGGAATAGAAAACACCTTTTGTCCATTATGGTATGTCTCTAACAATGCCATAATCTTATCTCTAGTTGTCTTTTGCCCAATAATATCAATCTTGTCATTCAATAGTGAATTGCGCTTTGATATCATCTTCATTACATTTTTAATCAACTGTAAATGATAAGGACAAAGCTTTGCGCAAGGAGTCACAACCTTTTCAAAAGGCAAGAATAAAACCTCACACTCATTTTCAGCTACAATATCAACTGGGCTTTTATCTAAACCACAACAAACAATATTGTGACCGAAAATATCATTCATTTTTAAATGCTCAATTATAGTTTGTTTGCCAAATGAATCTGTCTTGCTCATTACAGCATTACCGCCTAAAATCACAGCTAAGTAATCTATCTTTGAGCCAGCTTTCAAAATAAATGCATTTTTTCTAAAGACTTTTGTCTTTATACCAATACATTTTAAAAGTTCTAAAACTTCATTATTCTGTACATTTTCAAACAAATCTATTTGAAGCATTACAAACTCATCTTATCTTTTTTACGTCTTTTTTTCTTTTGTTTTTCAAGGTCTTTTATTTTCAAATCTTTTTTAGCATTATCTAATGATATTTTCGCAAGTGGTTTATGATTACGTTTATCATAAAATACTAACCAATGTTCACGTTTAGGACTATCAACAGAAAAAGATAATATTCCCGATGCACTTTCGCCTCGTTTGATTGTTTTCATAGCAAGTGAATTTTTATAATCAGTAAAAATTGAAGGCGTATAACTATTATGCAAATCACTAACTAAAGCAATATCAAACGAAGAAAAATCTGACTTTGAATAATTTTTAATTATCAAATCAACTGAAATTGTATTCAAATGACCAAAAGGGTCTTTCTCAAGGAAAATATCACATATTTTTACATCTAAGCCTTCATATGCAATCTCTTCTTGCCTTACAGCCTCGTGAGTCATTACAGGAATACCTTCTGTACTCTTAATTTTAACCTTAATTTCATCGCCTGGTGCAATTAAAACATCCTTACCTTTTCTAAAAAGACTCATACCAAGAGCAACAACACCACCAACAATTGCACCACCAGCAACCGTATAGCCTTGACTTACAACAGCACCTTCTAACCCTAATATTTCCATTGCAGCAACAGCACCATATACACCACCAACAGCAGTATATGTTACATCCTCGCCAATTTTTTGAGCAACTGATTTTGCTGGGTGTAATTTAGATGTCATTCCACCTTCAATAGGAATTTCTCTGCCATCTGGTGTAATTAAATAATCAAAACCAAGTTCGATAAAACCGTCACGTCCCATTCTTTTAGGGTCAACAATGTTCTTAATTGTTCCATGTGCAACTGTACCCTTTGGCAAAAGAACTCCACTGCCAGCCAAAACATCTTCTGATACTTCAGCAAAGAATTCATCCCCCTCAACAGATGTTGCACCGGCCAAAACTTGAGAAACTGTAAGTTCTATCGTCTTGCTTTCATCAAGTTTTTCAACTTCTTTTGTAAATCTTTTATCATCATATTGGCTTGGTTTATTAGTTTCTTCAATATGCCCTTTAAATGGCTCTGCGAAAACAGGCATAGAAACACTTGGTAAACACAATCCACACAATATTAAAACTGCAACTAATTTTTTATTCATAATCCCTACCATATAATTATTTTACTATATCACACTCGGATTTCAAAATAATTTTGTTCGTGTTATTATTTTGCCATAAGAGGGATAATTAGAGGTTTTATAAATCTATGGCTACAATGGAAGAATTAAGAAAGAAATATGAAGTAGTAATTGGGTTAGAGGTTCACGCACAATTAAAAACAAAATCCAAAATTTTTGCATGCGACTCAACAGAATTTGGTAACGAACAAAATACACAAGTTAGCCCAATCACATTAGGTATGCCAGGGGTACTTCCTGTTTTAAATAAGGAAGTTGTTAACATGGGTATCTTAACAGGTTTAGCACTAAATTGTACTATCCCACAATATTGCAAATTTGATAGAAAACAATATTTCTATCCAGACCTTCCAAAAGGCTATCAAATTTCTCAATATGACCAACCAATTTGT
>CAZNLZ010000264.1:0-2269 GCA_964574225.1 uncultured Muribaculaceae bacterium
AATAAAAAATATTTAAGAGAAAAAACCCAAAATAAATATTTTAGGAACAATAAAAAAATCAGAAGACAAATGTATTTGTTTATAACAGAGCATAAAGCTTTCTTTAAAGACAAAATAAACAAAGCAAATCTAGCTATGCTTTATAAAAGAATATTCCTTTCTTTTGACGTAAGATTTTTCAAAGGTTTGATTAAATCGTTGTTTATTTAAAAAATATTTGCAGATATTATGTCCGTTTTTGTCGTTAGGCTGGATTATGCTAATAAAAAAGGAAACGGATATGAATAATTCATCAAACAAAAACACCCTAACAACAGTAAAAGATTTCTTTAGATTTATCTTTAACAGAGATATAAGAAATATTTTTATAACTTGGAATATTGTTTCATTGTGGGCGATAGTAATAATTTTTATTAAAGATTATAATCACTCATATATGAATGAGCCAGACATTTTCTTCTTATTTTTACCATATATTAGTTTATTTATTTTTTTAACAGTATTAATACCAAGTTCGATAATTATGTTTACAGCATCCAAATATATTAAAAGTAAAACAATAAAAGCTACTATTTGGGCATTTATAATACCTTTTATTACAATGATATATTATTTGATACCCAACGAACAAATCTCAGATTTCGCAATATCTCTTGGATTTTTTACTTTACCTTGCGTTTATCCACAACTATTTATTTCAACACTTATAATTCCTAAAAAATATTGTTCTAATAAATGGGATTATTTTATCAGCGTTACTTTAACTATATTGTTTGCATTTATTTTAATGTTTCTTTCTATTTCAATCAAATACCCTTTTACAG
The DNA here is from genome assembly GCA_964574225.1 of uncultured Muribaculaceae bacterium. Classification (GTDB taxonomy): domain Bacteria; phylum Cyanobacteriota; class Vampirovibrionia; order Gastranaerophilales; family Gastranaerophilaceae; genus Avigastranaerophilus. The sequence continues at coordinate 825 of CAZNLZ010000264.1, forward strand.
CTTCTTACGTCAATATTTAAGGTTAAAACATATCAGAGACTCTCTAATTTTTCATCAAAATTCAGAGACTTTCAGATTTTAGGAAAATAAGAAAATAGCAAAAAAGCCCGTAAAATTGGCTTTTTTATTCTTATGTTAGCACTTCTTTGCTTATAAAAATTCAGACCAAAAAAGGAATGAAAAAAGCATTTAGAAAGCTCTTCGCATTTCTATCATCCTACACATAATAATTCTATCTATGACTATTTTTCATAATAATATGCATATTGATATAATCACTGCATGAAGGAAATGCTTTTTTGAAAAATTCCATAAAAAGTGCTTCTTGAATTTGATAATTAAACTCATATCGATTGGTTGATTTAGCAATTTGAGCGGCTGTTGTGTACATACTTTGAAGTTCAAGAGCATCTTTGTAATTCATTATAGTATTTCCTTTGTGAATTTATAAATTTCATCAAATTTTTCTTGCAGTTCTTCACTTATTATAACATATTCTTTATTATTACCACAGGAAACAATTAATGGCGCATAATCATATCCATTAAAGAACAAACTCCATTCATCTACTAAGAAACGATATTTATCCCAAAAGTTCACAATACTCTTATAATATCTTCGAATTATATCTTCTTCTGGAACATTATGACCACCATTTTTAACGCGGTTTTTAACTCTTTCTATACAATTTACACAATTTTTTAAAAAAGAATATACAAGAATAATCTTATAATTTTGCATTCTCGCCTGTTTAATTATTCTAATTATATTATTTCCAGAAAGAGTTGATTCTACAGCAAAAGACTTTTCCTGAGCAAAGAAGTTCAATAAACGTTTGAAATATTCTTTGCCCGCAGAAATTGGTACACTATCAATTGCATTTGGTGCAATTTCCTTTGCAATTTCATCAGCATTCAAAAAGTCTAATTCTTTTTCTTTCAAAAGAACTTTTGCTAATGTACTCTTACCACTTCCATTTGCACCTGCAATAATATACAATGTTTTGTCTTCGTTTACCATAGTTGTATTTTACCATAAATTTTGCATTTAATTTTAAAGAAACGGAATTTATAATACTTTTCTAAAAAACAAATCATATAAAAAAACCTCATCAATATAGATGAATATTGCCCAAAAGCTTTGAATAAGGGTGCAAAAAATGCTATAATTTCTTATCAATATGTTAATTTAGGGGAAATTATGCTTCAAGAAGCTACTAAAATATTAAATTCAGCATTTCATAACAGTTTCATCAAACGCTTAAGTTTATACCTGCACGACTGCGTTAGAGAAGAAGTGCAAAGCTCTACATTCAGAAACTTAAAACAAGACAAAGAAAATAAGTGGATTTTCTTAGAACCACAAACAGATAAAAATGATGAAAACGCATCTGTTTTAGATAGCGAAAAATTATTCACAGCATACCCTCAGCCCCTAAAGCTTGA
>CAZNLZ010000265.1:0-2267 GCA_964574225.1 uncultured Muribaculaceae bacterium
AAACAACCGATTTCAGAAGTGAAGCAATTTATGAATATGGAAATAAAAAATTAACTATTAATGGCGGAAATTTTTACGGTTATAGTTCTAACATTCGTTCTTCTGCAACAATTAATGGTGGTATTTTTAGCGGAATACATTCTGGTTTAGAGATAGATGGAAAAGATACCACTGTTTACATTAATGGTGGAATATTTGAGAGTCCTTGGCACGGTGGAATATATGTTTGTAATAAAGAGACACATATCCAAAACGCCACATTTGGTGCTCCGAAATGGTCACAATCATATTTTGGAAAAGAAACCAATTTTAAACCACAGTATGAAGATGGTTCATATTGGAACGGCACATTGTACAGTTGTATTTATATAGGTGGACCCGATTGTGATGTGGTAACATATATCGATAATTGTAGGTTGACATACGAAGAAAATTTAACAACAGAATACTCAATTGTTCTTACATCAAATTATAAACACAAAAACAGTTTTTTGTATTTAAGTAATACTACCACAAACAAAAAAATCAGAGTTGATGGCATCAATGACGATGGCAATAAAGGACATTTGTATGTAAGAAGCAACGTTATGTATGAAGGAATTTTTGGTGAAGGGTATGTTGAAAATTAATTTCGCATACAGCAAACCTCATACACAAAACATATGATAGTCCCCATCTGCGACAATAGTAAGTTATGGTACAAATTTAATGACATCCTCCGCCAGTTCAACTGGCGGTTTCCTATTCCGTTTTGCACTAATGATTCAATCTCGTGCAAAACGGTAATAAGACCACCAACTTGATTTGGTTTCAGTTCCTGTTTCATCCATCAATGCCACTATCTTTACTTTATTGTAATTATCATCCTTGGTTGGTGGTCTTACTTGGTGTCATACAATCAGTTACCCGATTGCCAAACATTGCTGTTTGCAGGCGTAAGTTCCCCGCAGTCCACAGGTACTAAGGTTTATTTAAAAGAAATTTTAAACGAAAAGAATTTCATTCTTTTTCGTTTATTATTCTTTTACCTTCTCTTAATATATTTATAGCAGCATTGCGGTCTCTATCGTGTTTAGTATTACAGTTTGGACAAACCCAGTTTCTTATACTTTCATCTTTTACTTCTGGGTTTATATGACCGCAATGACTGCAGGTTTGTGAACTTGGATAATACTTATCTATTTTTATAAACTCTTTGCCATACCATTTAGATTTGTATTCTAACATTTGGGTAAAGGTATACCATCCAAGTTCACAAACTTTATTGTTTTTCTTTTTACGAAGAAACTTTTTAAGTTTCTTATTATCTTTGAGCATTGATTTTATATCCAGTGTTTCAACTACTATAAAATCATAATCTCTTACAATGCTCAAAGATAACTTATTAAGAAAATTGTTTCTTCTGTTACTGTTTTTCTCGTAAGCAATACTTAGTTGTTTAATTGCCTTTTCTTTATTTTTAGAACCTTTTTGCTTACGAGAAACTAAACGGTGTAGTCTTGCTATCTTTTTCATATCTTTAAGCATAAAGTCAGGTACCGGAATGACTACACCGTTTGAAAAGACGGCAAAGTTTTTCATTCCTAAATCAATACCTGTTTCTTTACCCGTTTTTGCTAACTCTTTTGTTGGTTGTTCTCTTCTTATATTAAGAGTAGCAAAAACTTTGCCTGTCTTAGTTCGTTTGATGGTAACTGATTGTATACCGCCATTAGGTATAGATTGACAGGGTTTGGTTATCACCCAACCAAATTTACCTAATTTTATTTTGTTACCATCTAAACGAACAGAATCGTATTCAGGTTTACCAACCTTCATTTGATTTACTAAACGAAAAGTTTCTTTATGTCTCTTACTTCTATGTTTAGGATAACCACCTTGTTTTTTAAGAAACTTTTCTCTGGCAGTACAATAATCTTGTACTGCCTGTTGAAGCGAAGTAGCATCTACTTCGCTTAAAAAAGAAGTCTTTTCTTCTTTTTTCCATATGGGTAAAAGATTTTGCAGTTCAATATACGAAAGACTTCTTTTTTCGTTTTTATATAATTCTTTATTATAATCTAACATTTTGTTATATATAAAACGGGAGTGACCAAAATATTTATTAATAAGAGATTGTTGTTCTTCTGTTAATAACAATAACATTTTTATATTTACACTACCGTATTCAGAAACAGAAGAATTCTTACCTTTAAACAATTTTGGTCACTCCCTTCATTAAAGAATTATATAAAATAAATATGCAGGAAAGTACAAAAATAATACTT
>CAZNLZ010000266.1:0-2265 GCA_964574225.1 uncultured Muribaculaceae bacterium
CAATAGCAAGAGATAATTTCTTACCTAAAAATATAATGAAAATAAATAAAAAATATCAAACACCACACGTTATCACTTGGATTTCAGGTTTAATTGTAATTATTGGTTCATTATTTATGGACTTGAATATATCAGCAGAACTATGTAACTATGGAACATTTGCTTCATTCGTAATTATCTGTATTGAAGTTCTTATCTTAAGAAAAACAGAACCAAATAGACATAGACCATTTAAAGTTCCATTCTGTCCATTATTCCCAATTTTAGGTATTCTAATGTGCAGTTGCTTTATGATTTACAAAGGTATGTCTGGCGGTACATCATCATTATACTTCTTATTATGGATTGTTATGGGATTAGCAATTTATATTGCTTACGGTTACAAAAATAAACGATTAAACGACTAATTTTTTTGTTTGTTTTAAAATATTGTAAAACAAGGATATAAAGATGAAGCACTCAAAATATTCTGCGGTAGTTGTAGGAAGTGGTATAGCAGGGCTATATGCAGCAATTAAGCTTCATAAAGAAGCTAACTTGCCTAATGGAATATTAATTATCACTAAAACAAAATTAATTGAGTCTAATTCAAAATATGCTCAAGGCGGTATGGTTAGCGTTATGCCAGAAAACAAGCTTGATTCTTGTTCTCTTCATATTGAAGATACAATTAAAGCTGGAGCAGGACTAACTGACGCAAAAGTTGCAGAATATATTTCAAAAAGAAGTGCACAAGTTGTAAAAGAATTACAAAACTTTGGTGTTGATTTTGACCGTGATGAAAACAACAAACTTAAATTCACAAAAGAAGCAGCACATAGTGTAAATCGTATTTTACACGCTGGTGGTGACGCTACTGGTTTTTGTATGGAAAATGCGCTCGTAAAATACTTAATCTCTAAAAAAGACATCAAAATTTATGAGCAAACACTAGCAGTTGAACTATTAAAAACCACAAATAATGTTTGTCAGGGATTAATAACATACAACTATGAAGAAAACGAATACGAAGTAATTGAAGCACCAGCCGTTATTATCGCAACTGGTGGTGTAGGACAACTTTATAAATACACAACAAATCCAGATATTACAACAGGTGACGGTATTGCTTTGGCATACAGAGCTGGCGCAATAGTAAAAGATATGGAATTTGTTCAATTTCACCCAACAGCATTTGCACTGGGCGATAATGGAACAATGTTCTTAATTTCTGAAGCAGTAAGAGGCGAAGGCGCAAAACTTGTTGACAAAGATGGCAAAACATTTATGGAAAAATATGACAAGCGCTTAGAACTTGCACCTAGAGATGTTGTAACAAGAGCCATTTTTAACGAAATGCAACTTACAGGCGCAAAAAATGTTTATTTAGACGCAACACACATAAACGAATTAAAATTCGAAAAGCGTTTTCCAACAATATATGGCACTTGCAGAGAATACAACATAAACCCAGCAGAAGATTATATTCCTGTTTCACCTTCAGCTCACTATTATATGGGCGGAATTAAAACAAAAGTAGATGGCACAACATCAATGCAAGGGTTATATGCAATAGGCGAAGCGGCCTGCACAGGTCTGCACGGCGCAAACAGATTAGCTTCAAATTCTATTTTAGAATGTGCAGTAACAGCATTCGAACTTGTTGAATCTTTAAAAAACAAAGACTTATCTAACAATTTTATTCAAGATGATAAAACAACAAAAGTAATTAGTTTTTACGATGAAGAAGTTATCAAAACAGAACATCAAAACGTAGAGATAATACTAAAACATCTAAAAGCAGTAATGTGGGATAAAGTTGGCATTATAAGAAATCAAGAAAAACTTGAAATTGCAAAACAAGAAATTGAAAATTTAAAAGAGCAATTTGCATTTACTTTTAAATGCCCAAACAGAAATCACTACGAACTGAGAAACCTGCTAACAATTGCGGAACTAATCATTGAATTTGCACTAAACAGAAAAGAATCACGTGGTGCACATTATCGAAAAGACTATCCACAAAAAGATTTAATAGCAGAATCTCACCAATTATCGAAATACAAAAGAATGAAAGGGTAACCATGTCATCAGTTTTATTACACGATTTTATAGTTGAAGAACACGTTAAAAATGCACTTAAAGAAGATATCGGATTTGGTGACATAACAACGGATTACTTAGTACCAGAAGATGAAGTAATCACTGCAAAACTAAACACTCGCCAAGAAGGTATTTTGTGCGGTATAGATATAGTTGAAATGGTATTTAAAACTTTATCAAAAG
>CAZNLZ010000267.1:0-2241 GCA_964574225.1 uncultured Muribaculaceae bacterium
TATTTCATTAGTTAGATACAGTGCAAATTTTAGTGCTAATTCCTTATTTTTTGCGCGTTTTGGTATTATGAAATTCATTAAAGAGTAATCATATTTATTTGTATCACCTGTTAGCTGATGTAGGATTTCTGTATTTTTATATGTAACTGGTGCATTTTCTTTTATCATATTCAAGAAGTTTGCACCTGTAACTAGATACATTAATTGTCCCGACATATATTTTTCAAGTGAATCTCTGTGGGTTTGTGTTATTGTCTCTTTTGGGATTGAGTTGTTATTGTATAATTTTTTTAATTGTTTAAATATATATATGCTTTTTTCACTATTGATATTTTTCGCAGAGTTTATATTATATTTATTTAATAATTTCAATAGTGTATCATTTTCTGCAACGTTTATCATTGTTAGATATGAATTATTTTTTTGTTTTAATTCAAATAGCTCATCATATGATGAAATATTTTTTGTAGTTAGCTCTTTATTCATCAATGTAATTGCAGATGTTGCATAAAACGGAATTCCAAAATACTTGTTATTATACTTTAGTGTTTCGATAATTGTTGGAACAAATTGTTCTAAATCACTTTTGTTTATAGCTTCTAGTGCATTTTTTTGTGCTAATAAGAGTGAAAAATCTGGTGTTAGGTTGACTAAATCAGGTGGATTATCTGTTAATATTGCAGCAAGAGTCCTTTTTTCACCTTCTGCATACGGTACATCAATCCATTTTATTTTGTATTCTGGATTTTCTTTTTCAAATTCAGAAATAATATTATTTATATATTTATCAAAAGTTCCTAATTGAAGAGTCCAAAATACTAGTGTTTTGTCATCCTTAATATTTTTTTTATTAAAAAGTATAAAACCAAATAGTACTAATATAATTATTAAAATATATAATAAAATACGTTTAATCATAGTGGAAACTCCATATTTAATGATAAAATATTAACTGTATAAAGGCTAATATTTTACAATGGATTTATTCGATAATTTAAAAGAAAATAATAAGCAAATTCCTTTGGCAGAAATTTTACGACCAAAGACTATTGAAGAGTATCTTGGTCAATATAAACTTACTGGCTCAACTTCTCCATTAATGAATTTACTTAAAACAAATAGATTATTTTCTCTAATTTTGTGGGGACCTCCAGGTTGTGGAAAAACAACATTAGCAAGAATTATTGCTAATCATACAAATAGTCAATTTATTGAGCTTAGTGCTGTAACATCTGGCGTCAAGGATATTAAGGATGCTGTTGATAGGGCAAAAGAAAAGCTTGTATATGGTCAAAAAACTATTTTATTTATTGATGAAATCCATAGATACAATAAAACGCAACAAGATGCACTTTTACCTCATTTAGAAAATGGTACTGTTTTTCTAATAGGTTCAACAACGGAAAATCCATCTTTTCAAGTTAATGCGGCTTTGATTTCTAGAACACAAGTCTTAAGGTTGAATTCTTTAGATGATGATGCAATGAAAAATATTATATCTCGTGGATTTGAGTATTTATCTAATCAGTATTGTGAAACTATTATAGATAAAGATGTTCCTGAATTTATTTTAAATTATGCTCGTGGTGATGCAAGAAGTGCTTTAAATCTAATAGAAAATGTTTATTTTTCATCAGCATTAAAAGACAATGCTCGTCATATAACGGTTGAAATTCTTGAACAACTTGCTCAAACAGCTTCTATTCGTTATTCAAGACAAGAACATTATGATATGGCATCTGCTTTTCAAAAAAGTATGCGAGGATCTGACCCTGATGCAGCGATTTATTGGCTTGCGAAAATGTTAACAGCGGGTGAAGATCCAAGATTTATTGCTCGTAGAATGATTGTTTGTGCAGCTGAAGATGTTGGTAATGCGGCGCCGCATGCTCTTACTATTGCTATAAATGCATTTAGGGCTTCTGAAATTTTAGGCATGCCAGAAGCTCGTATTCCACTAGCTCAAGCGGTTGAATATATTGCTCGTTGCCCAAAATCTAATCGTGCTTGTGTTGCTATTGATGCTGCAATGAGTGATATTTATAATGGTCTAAATTATCAACCACCTATGCACTTGAGAGATGCTCATTATAAAGATGCATCAAAATATGGTTTTGGAGTTGGTTATGTATATTCTCATGACAATCCAGAATATAAACAACAATTTATGCCAGATGAACTTAAAGATAGAAAATATTTTAAATAGTTGGTTAATGTATTAAATCAAAATAGTTGTTAAAA
>CAZNLZ010000268.1:0-2228 GCA_964574225.1 uncultured Muribaculaceae bacterium
ATAGGTATTTTCAACAAAAACATTAATTTTGTTCATCTTGTTCCTGTTTCATTTGTTCTTTGTTTTTTAGGTCTTCAATTGTTTCTTGATACTTGATTCTCTTATGGAATACACTTCTCAAAACTCTTGATAAAGTTGCCGCAATAACTTTAATATCTTTAAGAGTTAATGGACTTTCAGACAATTGATTATCATCTAATCTATCTTGAATAATTTTGTTAATAAGCACATCAAGTTCTTCTTGAGAATGGTCTTTTAATGTTCTAGAAGCAGACTCAACAGCGTCAGCAATCATAAGAATTGCAGTTTCTTTAGAATTAGGTCTAGGACCAGTATAACGGAATTGTTCTTCTTTTACGTTTTCAACACCTTCTTGTGCAACAGCTTGATTGTAGAAATAACTTGCAAGCGAATCACCATGATGTTGAATGATAAAATCCTGAATAACTTCTGGGATATGATATTCCTTTGCCAATGCAAGACCATCTTTTGTATGAGATGTAATAACCATTTTACTAGAACGTGGAGTTAATTTTTCATGTGGGTTTTCAATACCACTATATGTTTGGTTTTCAACAAAGAATAATGGTCTAACAATTTTACCCACATCATGATATAAAGAACCAACTCTTGCCAAAATTGGGTTTGCGCCAATAGCTTCAGCAGCAGATTCTGCCAAGTTAGAAACTCTCAAACAATGTTCAAAAGTTCCTGGCGCAGCTTCATGCAATTTTTTAAGTAATGGTTGATTATAATCCCCCAACTCTGCCAAGCCAAACATTGTTATAACTTTGAATGTATTTTCCAAAATAGGAATCATACCAAGCGCAACAATTCCAGAGAAGAAACCGTTTGCTGCACCTGCAAACATATCTTGAATTAATTTAGAAAAGCCCAAGTCATAATATACACATATAATAATTATTGCCATTGCTAATGCTGTATATCCACCAACTTTAATCAAATCAAATCTTCTTGAATATTTGATTGTTGTCATACCAATTGTAATAACAATGATTGACAGAATAAATACAGACATTGCCAAAGCTGAGAACTGCAATGACAAAGTAATAATGGTTAATAAAGTAACTGTTATAAAGAAAGATGTTCTTGGATTTAAGAAAACAGCTAAAGTCATTGCAAAAAATGGGAATGGTAGCAAGAATACCGACCAATGAATTGGCAATAAAACTGCTAATGTTGCCACTAAAAGAGAAAGAAAAGAAACAATAGACAAATGTCTTCTATCTAAAAACTTTGGCTCAAATATTCTTAAATATCCATAAATAGAAGAAATACCAATACAAACAAAACATAAAATACAGATTATACCAACATAATTAATACTTAGTATGTTATAACCCGCCCTGCTTAACGCTTCTTTCTTAACTTGAGTAATTGGCTCACCAACTTTAACAATTGTATCACCCTTACTGAACTTAACTTTTATTGGAGATACAGAATCTCTTGCAGCTTTTCTATGAAGTGCAGTTGCCTCTTCATCTATAAGCATATTAGGAACAATTACTTGTTCTATAAGTGCTGAAATAATTGTAACTTGATTATTTGTTATAGAAGTATCAATATTTCTTCTAACAAGATTTGTAATTGAATTACCTTCTAAATCTTTTTCTGTAACACCTTCATTTAGAACAGAAGTCAAAGCATTTTCAGAAATTAGAAAAATTTTATTCAATACTTCATCACTTGCATTAATAAAATATGAAATTACATAGTTACGAGAATTATTTTCAGAAATATCGAAAAGAACACCCAATTCACGTTCTTTATCTTTATATGACAAACCACTTTGTCTAATTTCAATAACATCATCAATAAGTTCATTTAAACTATTTTTTATATAAAGACTATCCGCTGGAGTATAAACAAGAGAAACATTTCTAGCTACTTCTCTTTTACGTCTTTCCGTTTTTATACTATCAACAACCTCAATATCTTTTGGGGCAACAACCATTACCTTACTATTATTGTCAGAACCAACAATCGTTTGGAAGAATACATACTTAGAAACAAGGATTGCTGTAAATACAAAAGCAAAAACCACTACCAAAAATATATTAATAATTCGCTTTGGTGACTTCTTAAAAGTAGGTTTTTTCAAAAAATCAAATTTTTTCATATCACTAACCGTTATTATTTAATCCATTATTCACTAAATTTTATCAGAATTAAGCCTTTTTGCAAATTCATTAAGAGTTTGTACTTTT
>CAZNLZ010000269.1:0-2226 GCA_964574225.1 uncultured Muribaculaceae bacterium
TTTCAACACCAACTTGTGGACCTTGTCTTGGTGGACATGCCGGTATTTTAGCAGCTGGAGAACGTGCTATTTCAACGACAAACAGAAACTTTGTTGGAAGAATGGGACACGTTGATAGTGAAGTTTATTTATCATCACCATACGTTGCTGCAGCAAGCGCTGTAATGGGTAAAATTGCAGCTCCTAACGACCTTGTATAACACATTATAAAGATTATATAAAGACACCAATAATATGTGCTAAACTTATTATATAGACTGGTAGGAAGTTAAGGAGATAATAATGATACCTATTTTAGATTCAAAACGTCAATATGCGCAAATAGGAAAAGAAATTGAAAAAGAAGTTCTAGAAGTTTTAGCTTCAGGTTCATATATTTTAGGTAAACACAACAAAGCTCTTCAAGAAGAATTTGCAGCTTATGTTGGTTCTAAATATTCATTAGGTTTAAACTCTGGTACAGACGCTCTTCACTTAGCACTAAGAGCATTAAACATTGGACGTGGTGATGAAGTTATCACAACAGCATTCACTTTCGTTGCTACAGCAAGTGCTATTGGTTTGGCTGGTGCTACACCTGTTTTTGTTGACATAGACAAAGATACTTTTAACATTGATCCAGACAAAATTGAAGCGGCAATAACTCCAAAAACAAAAGCTATTATTCCAGTTCACTTATATGGTCAACCTGCTGATATGGACAAAATTATGGATATTGCAAAACGCCATAATTTAAAAGTTGTTGAAGACTGCTGCCAAGCTATTGGTGCAGAATACAAAGGTCAAAAAGTTGGTACATTTGGTGATTTCGGTTGCTTTAGCTTCTACCCAACAAAAAACCTTGGCGGTATGGGAGACGGCGGTATGATTACTTGCAACGACCAAGCTTTATTCGACAGAATTGTTGCTCTAAGAAACCATGGTGGTGCTATCAGGTATTATCACGATGAATTAGGCGTAAACTCAAGATTAGATGAAATTCAAGCAGCTATTTTAAGAGTTAAATTAAATTATATCGATGGTTGGAATAAAGCAAGACAAGAAAACGCATACAGATATAATGAATTATTTACAAAATATCCAGAAATCGAAACACCAAAAGAAATCGATAATTCATATTGTGTTTACCACCAATATACAATTAAAATTGAAAACCGTGATGAAGTTCACAAACTTCTTCAAGAAAATGGTGTTGGTGCTATGATTTACTATCCTGTTCCATTACACTTACAAAAATTACACAAAGAATTAGGATACAAAGTTGGCGACCTTCCATTAACAGAAGAAGATACAAAACTTGTTATGTCACTTCCAATGTTCCCAGAATTGACAGAAGAAGAACAAAAGACAGTTGTTGAAACAGTTGTTAAATGTTTAAATATGACAAAACAAGCAGTATAAAAATTAGACAAAAAAGAACCGCCCTTTAATCGGGGCGGTTTTTTTATTACTTCTTAAAAATTTGGATTATTTATAAAATTATTTTTTTCTGCGTGCGCTTGTGGACACAAATAGAAAATATGTTGATCTACACCTTCTTGATTTGGCTTATCAGAACCATTCGCATCATAATGAAATTCCATACAATCATTTTTTATAAGTTGCATATATGAATCATCAACAAAATAAACGAAAAATGCAGCTGCAGCACCTTCATCATCTAGATTTCTTTCAATGGTTCGTGAATAATTCAAGTATTCAGCCATATACTTTTGGAAAAATGCATTAGGTGGCAAACTATAATCCCATTGAGTTGATTTTTGGTTAACTTGACCTTCACCATACTGAACAACTTCACTTAAATTATATTCCATATCTTGAATTTTTGCGCCTATATCTTTGCTTCCAGTACCAACAAAGAACACAAAAAACACAACAACAATAACTATAACGATAGCAAATCCGATAATAACTTCAGTGGAAGTGCCTTCTTGTTCTTCAACCTTATTTTTTTCTTCATCTGACATATTATCTTCTCCTTTTTATTAAAAACCTAATGACAATCCTGCGCAGATATTTATAGATTGACCAGTAATTGTTTTTGCTTTATCCGAAATTAAAAATTCACAAGCAGAAGCAATTTCTTCTGGATCAACAAATCTACGCTGCGGAATTGTTTCAATTATTTCTTCTTTAGTAAATTCTTCTTCTAGATTATCATTATTTATCAATTCTGTATCAACCCAACCAGGATTAATTATATTAACAGTTATATTATCTTGAGCA
>CAZNLZ010000270.1:0-2223 GCA_964574225.1 uncultured Muribaculaceae bacterium
AATCTCTTTCAATTTCAGCAGACAAACCAAAAGCAAATGCTAAAACCTTTGATTGAATATCATCTCCAAGTCTATAATTATCTTTAATAGTCCAAATCTTCGCTTCAATTTCCATGCAATAATGTAAAATACTCATTATTTGTAGCAAGTTTCTACCAAGTCTTGATAGTTCAGAAGCTATTAGTATATCCCCTGCTTTTAAATGCTTTAAAAGATGTCCTAGTTCTCTCTTTTTTAATGATTTTGTGCCAGAGATTGTTTCCTCAATCCATTTATCAATAACAAAATTGTTAACCTTTGCAAATTCTAAAATTTCAAACTTTTGGTTTTCTGTTGTTTGTTTATCTGTGCTTATTCTAATGTACCCATATATCATAGTTTTTACTCCTTTCTATTTAGCCTGTTTTTAAAATAGCAAAAGGAATAATAAGAAAATAATGAGAAGTACTTTGTTGGTTTCTGATGAATTAAAATATGTTTTTAATATAAATATATATAAACCTTACAAAACCCTTAATCAGATACAATCTGAATAGCGTTTTCATGCTAATATGTATTCATGGCAAAGTTGTTAAAATATGTTGTTACAAAAAAAGACTTGAATTTTAAAAGTCTTAAAAAAGATGTAAAAGCCAAGCTTCTTAATGAATACAATTTAATATTGAGGAAACCAAAAGGTATTTATAAAAAAACTGAAATAGTTAGAGAAAAAGAAGTAGATGAGAATACCAAAAAAGAAATAGAAGTAATAAAAAAATACGAAATAGATTTATACACCTCTTTGTATAAGTATTGCAAAAATACCAAACGAAAAGACAGGCAAATTATTTTTCACAGAGTACTATTATCAGATTTTTCTGTTAAAGAATATTTTATGATTTGTTATTTATTGTTATTAAAGGAAATTGATGAAAGAGATTTTAATACAATTGATTTTCGCCCTAATCGATGTAAATTTGAAAATAAAAAAGCTAAAAGAAATCTAGAGAAAAGTCTTGCAGATTTAAAAATATCAATGCGAAATAAAATAGAAAAAATATGTAAAAATGAAGTCACTTTTTTCAACATGGGTATGAATCATATTTTTGAAATTAAATGGTTCAATAAAGCATTTAATGAATTAGCTTATATTGATGGTACAAGGGGCTTTAAAAAAATTTTAACAAAATATTCCGAAGATGATTTTCAAAAATTTCTATTAAAATAAAGAAATTAAAAGAAATGTCGCTAAAACATTTCTTTTAATATTAACATTATAGCCTTCTGAGAATACTTTACAGAAGGCATGTTTGAATTATTAAAAATTCAAGATTGCAACATGTCAATATAAAATGTCGCTAAAACTCATTGAAAAACATCCTATTTACCTACTATTTACAATAGTTTTATACAAATTTTAAAATAATGTTTTATAATAAATTTAAAAGTTTAGGAAAGGAGAATAAAATGTCAACAGAAGTAAACTTGTTAATTTCTTTAAAAGCACATGAAGAGTCTTTAGACTTTGGGAAAAACTATGCAAAATACTATTTCAGTCAAAATGATGAAAATAAAGCAAGCATAGAACAATGTGAAAAAATTGCAGCAGACTGTTTCTTACAAAATAAGTCACAAATGTTGGGTATTTGTTCTATTAGTGAATGTCCAGTAAATACTGCTAAAGAATATTATGGCAAAGCAACAGAAGAAACCATTCAAAGAGCAATGTATTCAACTATGGACCTTTGCGAAAACTGTCACTTAGCACAAAATTGTGAAGGTTGTTACTATAACTTTTTACAAAACACATGTGGATTTATTAGGAAGATTTCGCTAAATATTGAAGAAGGAGTTAATGACTTTGTTTTATTGGCGAATTATGTTCAAACATTCAATTTCGATAAAAGTTTATATTTGTACATCATAAGTAAAAAACTTCCAAATTGTACAGAAATTTCTCCTTTTATAGAAAGAGCATGGAATGTTGCTTTAGATTTACCTCATGGGCACTCATGTAAAATCTACTGTGGTTGTTCTACAGATTGCAAAAATAACTCAAATAAAAAATCCGTAAAAAAATAAGAAAGCCTCGAACAAAAAGCTCGAGACTCATAATTTACTTCGTAACTAAATTATACCGAAAAAATTACAATTTTTCAAGTCTCCGAGCTTCTTGTTTAGGCAACCTCGAAAGACCTTAGTAAAAAAGGTGCTAGAGGTGTTAGTACACAAAACAAAAAGAAA
>CAZNLZ010000271.1:0-2211 GCA_964574225.1 uncultured Muribaculaceae bacterium
AATTAAAAAGGAGGTTTTAAAACCTCCTTTTATTTTATCTTTTAAATATTTCTGGATGATTTGAATTTGATAAAACGATTTCTCTGTATTCATTTTTATCTATATTTACACCCATGTTTTTAATATCGATAGTAAATTTTTTCTTCTTTGGTTTCTTTTTGTTTTTTTCTTCCATTTTACTATCCTTATTTGCAAAGTGCTGGTGCATTTCTGTATTTATCAATACTATCATATGTTAGATTTGGGTCTTTCATATAACATTGTAGTGCTTCTAGATATGCTTTTGCAGTATCTAGTACTGTAAAGCAAGGTGTAGAATACATTTCTGCGATAGTTCTGATTAAGAAACCTCTATCTTCAGAACCATATCTTACAGAATTATTATTTGTTGTTGGTGTATTGATAATGAAGCAAAGTTCTTTGTTTTTCATATTACGTTGAATTTTCTTGATATCGAATTTTTCGATTTCTTTTGATTCAATGTTATGTAGTTTTAAGAACTTATGAGTACCAGTTGTTGCAACTAGGTTGTAGCCTAAATCAACAAGGGTTTTTGCAATTTCAACAGAATCTTTTTTATAGTGGTCATTGATTGAAATAAGTACATTCCCTCTTTCTGTTGATAGTTTATAACCTGCAGCTAGGAAACCTTTAGCTAAAGCTCTTTCGTATGTTGTATCAATACCAAGAACTTCACCTGTTGACTTCATTTCTGGTGCTAAAGCTGGGTCAATTCTGTTCAATTTTTGGAATGAGAAGATTGGCACTTTAGCGCAAACTAAGTTTGTTGTATCAACTAAACCTGGTTTATATCCTTGTTCTATTATTGATTGTCCCATTATTGCTGCAATTGCAATTTTAACCATTGGTGTTCCAGTAACTTTACTTAGGATTGGAACTGTTCTAGATGCACGTGGGTTAACCTCAATAATGTATGCTGTGTTATCTTTTAGAACAAATTGAATATTCATCAAACCTTTTACGTTCAATGCTTTAGCAATCTTTTTAGTATATTCAACAATGTTATTAATTACCTCTTGAGGAATTGTTCTTGTTGGATATAATGCAATAGAGTCGCCTGAGTGGATACCAGCTCTTTCAACGTGTTCTGTAATTGCAGGAATTAATACGTTTTCTCCATCTGAAATTGCATCTAATTCTAACTCTGTACCTTCAATATATTGGTCGATTAGAATTGGGTGTTCATCTGAGAATTTTAATGCGCCTTCAATGTATGAAATAAGTTCATCTTTGTTGTAAACAACCTGCATACCGCGTCCCCCAATTACATAAGATGGTCTTACAAGAAGTGGGTATCCTAATGTTTTTGCAACTTCTAATGCTTCAGATTGTTTTCTTACAGCAAAACCTTTTGGCTGCGGAATTTTCAAATCTCTTAAAAGTTGTTCAAATAGTTTTCTATCTTCTGCTCTATTGATTGAATCAAGAGATGTACCTAAGATTTTTATTCCTCTTTCGTGTAATTTTGGAGCTAGGTTGATTGCTGTTTGACCACCAAATTGAACCATAACACCTTCTGGGCGTTCTTTTTCAATGATGTTCATTATGTTTTCAATGTGCATTGGCTCAAAGAATAATTTATCAGCAACGTCAAAGTCTGTTGAAAGTGTTTCTGGGTTAGAGTTTACAATCAATGATTTATAATTGTGGTTTCTAACTTCCCAAGCTGCGTGAACGCTGCAGTAGTCAAATTCGATACCTTGACCAATTCTGATTGGACCAGAACCTAGAATTAATACTTTTTTGCTGTTATCGGTCATATCGCTTTCGTCAGCTTCGTTGTATGTTGAATAATAATATGGTGTGTATGCTTTGAATTCAGAAGCACAAGTATCTACAATTTTGAATGAAGCGCTAATCGAGTTTGTTTTCTTTATCTTTTCGATTTGTTCCATTGGAACTTGCGCTAATTTTGCGATTTCTACATCTAAGAAGCCTTTTTCTTTTGCTTCTAAATATAATTCTGGTGTTAAATCGTAGCTCTTTAATCTGTTTTCAAAATCTACTAAACCTTTTATTTTGTAGATAAACCATTTATCAATCTTAGTAATTTTGTTGATTTCATCAACGCTAATACCTTTGTTGATTGCTTCTGCTACTCTGAAAATTCTTCTGTCGTCTTGTACGTGAAGAAGTGCTTTAAGTTCTTCTTCGCTACATTCCATATGAATACCACGAAGCAAACCTGTA
>CAZNLZ010000272.1:0-2209 GCA_964574225.1 uncultured Muribaculaceae bacterium
AAGTTTTTCAATACCTTTTAAAAGCTCTTCTTTATCCGCAGTAAACATATTTGCGCTCTCCGATTATCTACCCTATAATATTAGCATAAAAGTATGGATATAATTAAAAATTTAGACACAAAAGTTTCATTTGTAGGCATATCGCTAGGTGGTTTAAGCACAACGGAGTCTGCTGTTGCTGTGCTTGATAGAAACCTACACGTAATTATGCTTGATAAACTTTTTTCGATGAGCGATGTTAAATATTTTCTTGATAATTACGCAGGAAAACAAAATTCAATTATATTAGTTTCAATTCCAGAAAACGAAACAATGCTAAGTAGCAAATGGAAATATAACTCAAGAACTTATGTTCCAGTTAACTTAGACAAAAAAATGATGAACAGAGATGGTTGGACAAATCGTTTTGCAACACGCGGAAGCGAATATTTCAAAGAACTTCAAAATAGCGGAATAGATTTATATCGTTTTGATGTTGATAATATGAAAAAAACCTTTGGAAACTGCTTTGCATTTAGAGAACGCACACCAATTGACTGTAAGGCATTGCAAGATACACTTAGAATAAAATATAATATGAGAGAACTTCCTATAAATATGCTTCCTGTTGCACAGCTAGAAGCAATTCTAGGCGCATTTTTAGCACAAATGATTGCAGTTAGAAACCCAGAATTTGAATATAAACAAATTGGTACTTACGAAAATATACAAGTGATAGGAATATAAAATGATTGACTTTGCAGAACTAATTACAACTTTCTTTTACATTGTACTTTTAATACTGTGTATTTTTATTTTCGTACACGCATCACTTCAAATAAAAAATAGTACTTATACTTTGAAAAAAGAAAAAACAGTAAAAAATAAAAAACAAAGAAATAAGATGGCAAAAATTCTTATTATCAGTATCGTTTTGGCTGGTGCAATTTCCTTTAAAATTTTCAGCAATGTTTCTTCTTTTAAAGCAGATAGACAAACTGTGTATTCGTACAAGCACGCAGTTGAAGACTTAAATTCATCATTATCACTTGAACTTAAAGCTCATAAATTTGGCGCATTCCAAACGGCAGAAGACATTGCTCTATTCATAAACAAACAACTTCCAATAAAATCAATGTACTATATCGGAAGTAGTTACCACCATATGAACAAATTTTCAAAATATGAAATAATGAAATATAAACTTGCAGATTTTGAATACAAACCAACAGTTATTAGCTATGACGGTATGTTAATGTCAGTTATCAAATTCGCAGAAGGCTGTACTTATGTTAGCAAAAGAAATATAGCAAGATCAGACTGTCTGATAGAAGTTGATATCAATCACTACGAAGAGCCAAACCAAATTGGTCAAGATAGAACTCTTTTTGCTATCGATGGTCTCAACAAGAAAGTTATTGCAGACCCAGAATTTTTCAAGAAATAAAAAAAGACCTTGCATAATTTGCAAGGTCTTTTTATTTCTTTTCAAACTATACAGCTGTTAACTTAGCAGCATTTTCTAGTCTTAAAGTTTCTGTTGTGATATCACAAACACAAGATGGTCCAAAGTATTGAATTGAACCAGGGAAGATATATTTATCTTCTAAAGCCCATTTTTCTCTGTTTGCTTCTAACATTTTGAATACTGGTCCGTCAAGTTCAACCAATGCTTTCTTAATAACAGGTTTGAATTGTCCGTGACGTTTTTCCATATTCATCATCATTGTTAGAGGAACACCACCAGCTACCCATTCAGTTGCAGGAGCTGATAAGTTTTTAACTGATGATAAATAACCAGTTAAACCAAACTTCATTAACGCAAATGCGTTATAACCTAAAGAATAGCAATAATCTGCGTCAAAGTTAGATGGGAATGCACATCTACCTTCGTAACCAAAGAAGTGACATTGAGCAGAGAATTTACCGTCAAATTTACCTTCTTTTTTCATTTCTGCTAATCTTGCTGTAACCATTTCAATTAACAATTTTTCTGTTTCGATTTTAGAAACTTGAACGTTTCCGTGTGGGTCTCTATCCATTAATAATTGTTGTTTAATGATAACTGGTAATGAAGCGTAAACTGTAGCATCTTGAGCATTTAATTTGCCTTCGATAATTTCAAATTTATCGCTTTCATCAGCGTAAGTGTATGTGTTATCATCCTCTAATACAGCTAATAAGTCGTTTAAGTTAGCAATCATTGATTTGAATTCTGGAATAAATTCGA
>CAZNLZ010000273.1:0-2187 GCA_964574225.1 uncultured Muribaculaceae bacterium
CTTTTTGTTAATCCTCGGCGGGGTTGTTTTTTAAGGCTTACTTCGCTTCCTGCTTCAGCTTTTGCGTTGGGTTTTGGCTTCTCTTTGAGTCCAATCATCACGACCTTACTCTTTATTTGTGCTCTGTCCTTAACTGACTTCGCCCTTTTTGCCACCCAGACATTTGCTGCCTGCGTCCGCTTTGCAGTAACTTGCCCCCTGCTTTCTACGGTTATGTGTTAAGTCTATTTAAAACATGATTTAAAATCAAGTCGTTTTTTTAAATAATTTGCAAATATGTTAACTTCTGTAAACATATATACTTTTTAAATATCAACGTGGTCAATTTTTAAATTTATTTTTTCTTTATTTATTTACAGGATAATTACGAGGAAAATGGAAAATGGTTAATTCTATTCCGTCAGGAATATCATCAATAATTAATAAGTTCGATGATTGGACAAATAGCAAAGAAAATGCTGACAAGTTAATTAATGGTGAACAAGTTGAAGATTTTCAAATGTTTGATTTGAATCTTTCTTCTTATTCAAGTGATATCAAAGATTTTGCTCAGGGTTATATTGATAAATATGATGAGGATAAAGACGCATCTTTCAATTATTCTGAGTTTGTAAATATGTGCACTAATGGTGCAGAAAGTGCCGGAGGTCTTAAATTCGCAAAAGTTGTAAATGACGCATTGATGGGAATTTTCGGCAAGAGTTTTGCTTCTCTCCAAGAAAAAGCAGCTTTACATGATGAAATGCAGGTACAATTTGGTACATTTAGTTTTGATGATGATGCAGAAAAAATAAGTGCTGGTGAATTCGCATCTGTGCTTTATACTGCGGATTTAGATTTGGCTAATTATGCGGCAACTGGTGATGTTGCTTCATCTATTGATGGGAAATTAAGCTATGAAAGTTATCAAGGGCTTGCAATGATTACACCAGGTGTTGATGGTTACGAAACACTGCAAGGTGAACGTCAAGATTTCTTTGATAATTTCTATGCAAAATAAAATCTAGCTTTTATATAAGAGAGGGCAATTAATTTTGCTCTCTTTTTCTGTTAAAACATTGTGATTGCAAAGTTTAAGCATATCTGATACAATAGCGACGTTACATAATAGGAGGATAGGACAATTAGTAAAGATAACAACCAACCATTATTAAATAGAAATATTAGAGCAAAAGAAGTTAGATTAATTGATGATGAAGGTAATAACCATGGCGTAGTAGCTACATCAAAAGCTCTTATGATGGCAGAAGACAAAGGGTTGGATTTAATAGTCGTATCTCCGAACCAAGAACCACCTGTAGCAAAAATCTTAGATTATGGTAAATACAAATATGAAGTTGAAAAACGAGCAAAAGAATCTAAGAAAAAACAACATACTGTTGATGTTAAAGAAATAAAAGTTAGATATAAGATTGATATTCACGATTACAACGTAAAAATTAATGCGATTAAGAAGTTTATTGCTTCTGGCAACAAGGTTAAAATTGTTGTAATGCTTCGTGGAAGAGAAATGCAACACAACCATTTAGCTTATGATTTAGCAAATAGATTTTTGGCAGACCTTGAAGGTGAAAAATTAACAGTTGAAAAGAAACCTTCTATGGATGGTAGAAACGTAGTTACAATCTTAGCTCCGTAGGCAATATAAATATTTATTAATATAAGAATACACGCACTATTGCGTGTATTTTTGTTTGTTTTAGAATAAAATATATTAGGTTTGAAAATGCGGAGGCATGTCGTATTGTTCAACCTAGCATTAGTCAAGTAAAAAAAGGAGAAAACTATGCCAAAAATGAAGACACACCGTTCTGGTGCAAAAAGGTATAAAATTACTGCCAGCGGTAAAATTTTAAGAAGAAAAGCAGGCAAAGGCCACTTATTACAACACAAAAGTTCTTCTAGAAAAAGAAAACTTTCTTCAATGATAGAAGTTTCTGCAACACATAAGAAACTTGTATTAAAAGAACTTCCATATGCGAAGTGTTCAGGTTAAGGAAATTAAAGAAGAAAGGAAATAGAAGAAATGAGAATTAAACGTGGTAATGTCTTAAGAAAAAGACATAAGAAAATATTAAAATTAGCTAAAGGTTTTAAAGGCGCAAGAAGCAGAATATTTAAAGTAGCTAATACAGCTGTAATGAAAAAAATAAAATAACAATACAGAGATAGACGTAATTTGAAAAT
>CAZNLZ010000274.1:0-2181 GCA_964574225.1 uncultured Muribaculaceae bacterium
AGAGGAAGATATAAAAGATTCTCGTTCTGTTTTTGATGAAGACATAAAAAAATCAAAAAAAGATAAAAATAGAGGTGCTGATTTAGTTAAAGAATTAGAAAAAGAAGAAAAAGAAAAACAAAAAGCACTTTTAGGCGAGACAGAACAAAAGAAATTTTCTATAAAAGATTTGTGGCCATTTTCAAAAGAAGAGACTTCAAAGGTAAAAGAATCTAAGGCTTCTTCAAAAGATGGAATTGAAATAACTGCTGATTATATGGAATATTTTCCAGAAAGATATGAAGTTGAAGCAGTTGGTAATGCAAAAGTTGATTTTAAAGATCAAGATGTAGTTTTATCTGCTACAAAAATTGTCTTTAACTATGATAGAAATATTTTAAAAGCGAATGAAAATGTAGTTTTAATTTCTAAGGATTCTATTACAGAAGGTGACTTTATACGAATTGATTTAAGTAAGCCAGAAGGTGTTTTTGAGAACCCTTTAACAAAAACTGAAGACGTAATTTTAAAAGCAAAAGAAGCGTATGTATATTCTGATAGAATTGAAGAATATGATGGTGTTGCTAAAATTTTAAAAGATGAAAAATTGCGTTTGGGTTCAAAATCTTTTGTAGGTTATCTAGGACATGATGTTAATCTTGATACTAGTCATCAGGAAAAGGAAGAATATGCTCGTGATGGTTTGTATAAAATAAAAGCTAATACAATTTATATTGATTCAAAAGATGAGCACGAAGTAATTACTATAAAAAATGCGTCATTATTTTTCAAAAATAAAAAAGTAGCGACAATTCCATCTGCTAAAATTGTTTCAAATAAAACAAACACAAATGTAGAAACAAATCTTCCTGAATTTGGTTCTAAGAGTGGTTTAGGCGCGCATATCGGTCCATCTGTTGTACTTAATGTTCCTGGTGGAAACACTTTGAAACTAGCACCTGTATTAACTTATGCTGATGATGATTGGGGTATTGGTGGTATTGCTCGTTTCAGAAGCGAAAACAATATGACAGAAGCTGCTTATGGAACTTCTAAAGATAAATTCTTATTAAGAGGTAAACATAAATTAGCTCCTGGTTTATCTTTACGTTATTCTCATTTAACAAGCCAAAGTGAGTGGTTTTATGGCTATCGTAAGCCAAAATATTCTGCTACTTTAAATTATAATCGTACAGATTATGTAAAAGATTTGGATTTGCGTTTTTCTCAAATGTTTATAGGTGGTGTGTTTGTTGATAAAGCACCTAATAAAGGCCTTGAAGATTTGGAAGGTAGATTTAGATGGATGACACAAACTTTTAAACCGTTATATAGTTATACAAATGCTGAAGGAAACATTGGTTTTAGTACAGGTCTTGTAGCTCAAACTGCAGCAACTGTATATACAACAGGTGATGTTACTGGAGTGTTTAGAGTTGGTCCTTCTTTAAATACAAAAGTTGGTCCTTGGAAACAAACAATTGTTTATTATCAAACAGCTAGTGCTGGTTATACTCCGTTTGCTTTTGATAGATATAGATATGGTCGTTCAAATATTGTTCTTTTAGAAAGATTAAAAATTTGTAGATATTTGTCTGTTGGTTATTTAGCTTCTATGGCTATGAATAGAGATGTATCTTCTGATAAGTTGTTCCAAGAAAGCAGAATTATGCTTAGTATTGGTCCTGATTATGCTAAGGTTACAATTGGTTATGATGCTTTCAGAAGAAATACAATGGTTCTATTTAATATGATTGTTGGAACAAAAGATTCTGATGTTGAATTCAAAAAATCTGTAATTAGAAACCCAGAAAAGTTTGGTAAATCAAAATCTAAGGTGAAGAAAACAAAGAAAAAAGACTATAAAAAATATTTAGATAAAAACGTTGAAATAACACCTCAATAAGCTTTGCAGCTGTTATCTGATTTATCGATTTTGCCATCAAAATCGTTGTCTATTTTGTCAAAACAAGAGCCAATTGATTCGAGTGATTCTGCTTGAGGGTCAAAGGTTTCATATTTTTCTGGAATTTTATTCCATAGTTTTAAAAATGTTGATTTTAGGTATTGTGCAATCTCTTTATCTTTAATAATTATAACGTTTTCGTCGTTTCGTTTTTCGCCACTATTTGTGAAATTCATAGAGCCAATTATTGAATATTTATCATCAATAATCATTGCTTTTGAGTGCAATTTTCCTGC
>CAZNLZ010000275.1:0-2180 GCA_964574225.1 uncultured Muribaculaceae bacterium
ATAATTTTGGCGGGTGGTTCAGGTGAAAGATTATGGCCAATGTCTAGAACATTGAGTCCTAGTTCTTTGCTTAAGTTATATGATGAAAAGACTTTGCTTCAAAGCACTTTTGAGATGGCATTAGAACTTGTACCTGCAAAAAATATTGTGACTGTAACAAACATAAGACAAGAAACTGATACAAAAATACAGTTAAAAACTTTAGTTAAGAACCCTTGTGTTATTGCAGAACCAATGGCAAAAAATACTGCACCAGCTATTGCTGCGGCGTTAACTTTTTTACAAGGGAAAAAGGATGATACAGTTGTTATTTTGCCTTGTGATTTTGCCGTTGAAAATAAAGAATTATTTTTAGAAACTATTAATAAAGCAAAATTGTGTGCAAAAGATGGATATATTACGGCAATTGGTGTTAAGGCTTCTTATCCAGAAGTAGGTTTCGGATATATAAAAGTTGGTGATGAGCTTAAAAACGGAAATAAGATTGATAGTTTTGTTGAAAAACCATCTTTAGAACTTGCAACTTCTTTTGTTAAAGATAAAAATTACTTTTGGAATTGTGGAGTTTTTGTTGCAAAAATTTCGGTTTTATTAAGTGCTTTGGAAAAACATTCACCTTCTGCTTGTTATGGTTTTAACAAAGATATGTTTGATGAAAATAATAAAATAAAGTATGAAATATATGAAAATGTGCAAAAAATTTCATTAGATTATGCTGTAATGGAAAAGGCTGAAAATACAGCTGTTGTTGAGCTTAAAACAGGTTGGAATGACATTGGTTCTTGGTTAGCTGTTTATAACAACACAGAAAAAGACGCAAAGGGAAATGTTATACACGGAAATGTAATACTTGATAAGGTAAAAAATTCATTAGTTTATTCATCAAAGGAACTAGTTGCCGTTTCGGGTATGAGTGACCTTGTTGTTGTAGAAACTGAAGATGCTGTACTAGTATCTGACAAGAATAAAACAGCTGAAATAGGAAAGATAGTTAAAGAATTAAAAGCTCAAAAAAGTGAAATTGTTGAAAATCATAAAACAGTATTCCGTCCTTGGGGTTTTTATACTTGTTTAAATGGGGGAGAAGGTTGGCTGTCTAAAATAATAACAGTTTCTCCTGGACATAAACTGTCACTACAGTCTCATAATCATAGGAGTGAGCATTGGGTTGTTCTAGAAGGAACGGCTACTGTTATTTTAGAGGGAGAAACTCATACTCTTGAAAAACGTCAAAGTATTGATATACCGTTAAAAGCTAAGCATTCTTTGCAAAATCATACAAAAGAAATTCTTAAAATCCTTGAAGTGCAAAAGGGAGACTATATTGCAGAGGATGATATTATCCGCTATGAGGATGTTTACGGTAGAGTAAATTAGGTGTTATAATTTTAGAAAAATAATTGAAATAAAGGGCAAAAAATGAATAAAAATCAATCATTAGGTATTTGGTTAGTAGTTGGTATTTTAGTTTTAGCGTTAGCTTCAATGTTGTTTACAGGTCCAACAACTTCTACAAAAACACTTTCTTATACAGAGTTTATGTCAAAAGTAAAAAACGCAGAGATAAAAGAGGTTGTTATTGAAAATGATACAGTTACTGCTGTTCCTGTAAATGATGAAATAAAACAAAATATTGATGGAAAAGAAACAGTAACTGCTTCTTTGAGATATAAAGTTTTTGTCCCTTCCAATGATACAACATTGTATCCAACATTAGAAGCAAATAATGTTGATGTCGAAATTAAAAAGAATGGCGAAACTTCACCTATGATGGGATTAATGGGAACAGCACTTCCAATTTTATTAATTGTTGCCTTCTTTATTATTCTTGCAAAAGTTATACAAAGTGGTGGTTCTCAAGCTTTATCTTTTGGTAAAAGTAAAGCAAAAATGATGCTTGATAGCAAAGTTAAGATTACTTTTAAAGATGTTGCAGGTATTGATGAGGAAAAGCAAGAACTTGAAGAAATTGTTGACTTTCTTAAAAATGGTGAAAAATATTTAAAACTTGGTGCAAAAATCCCAAAAGGTGTTTTATTAGTTGGTGCCCCAGGTACAGGTAAAACATTAATGGCAAAAGCTGTTGCTGGTGAAGCAGGTGTTCCGTTCTTCTCTATCAGCGGTTCAGACTTTGTTGAAATGTTTGTTGGTGTTGGTGCTTCAAGAGTTAGAGATTTATT
>CAZNLZ010000276.1:0-2168 GCA_964574225.1 uncultured Muribaculaceae bacterium
TGGCTACACCAGGCGGAAGAGAAGTTTTAAACAGAAGAAGAGCTAAAGGCCGTCACAAATTAGCTATTACTGCTAAAGAAAGAGCATAGCGAAATTCTGTACGAGTTACAACTCGGTTAACGAGCGCGAAGTTGATGACAGCGCAGCGAAGTCAACGACAGCAGTAAGCTACAAAGCGAAACACCGCAACAAAGTGAGGATGATTGAGCCTGTATGCGAAGCGGAGTGTAGCTGAAAAGAATTTCAAGACTAAATCGTTATTAACATTTATAATATAAAAGGGCTGTTTGAACAGTCCTTTTTTAGGTGAAAAATGCTTCAAAGAAAATATAGATTAAAAAAATATTCTGCATTTATTGCTACATATAAAAAGAACAATGCCGTTTCTGATGAAAACGTCTGTATTTATTTTGGAAAAGAAAAAGATAACTACGATACAACAACAAAGTTCGCATTTGTAGTTAGTAAAAAGATACACAAACGAGCAGTTATTAGAAACAGAATAAAAAGATTAATGAGAGAAAATATCCGCTTAATGTTAAAAGAAAATAAAATAAATTTTACACATAAATACTTATCTATTATCTGTGTAGCAAAACATAATGCAATTAACTGTTCTTTCCCCGATATAGAGAACTCTTTGTCAAAACTTTTAAAGAAAAAACAATCACAATAACTGTTTCCCGCTTTTTTATTGGTTTTATAAACACTTTTGAAACAACAAATATATGAGCAATATATACCCTTGAAATACGAATTGTAACAAAATCTTAACAAATAGAAGTTATTTTGTCATGAATTCAAAACGAAAAGTTTTCATGTATATACGAGGACTAATCGAGGGAAATAGAGAAATGGGCTACGCATTATTTGCACAGAGAAAAAGAGTTTTAGATATGCAATTGAACACAGTTCAATTGATGCAAACTCAAAGATCAAATGAACAATATGCATTGGCGACACAGACTCTAGGATTAAACCAACAATTGTCATCATTACAAGCATCACAAGCAGGTGACTTGGCAGAAAAATATTCAGAACTAGCTGAAGCAAGTAATGATGAAGCAAGAAATAGAATTCAAGCTGAAATTGAAGAAATTGAGCTTGAACATCAAAGAGAACAAGAATCAATCAATAATCAAATATATCAAGTATCAGTAAAAGAAAACGCGATAGAAATGGAAGTAAAGCGTTTAGATACAATGGTAACAACACTGCAACAACAATTAAAAGCTGTGGAAGAAGCAGAAGGCAGCGCTATCGAAAGAGCAACTCCAAAATTCGCTGGTGTGGGCTAGAAAGAAAACCGTTAAGGATAAAAGACAACATAAAAAAGAGGAACCATTTGGTTCCTCTTTCCGTATTTAAACTTTATTATTGAGCCATTGCTTTTCTAACTTCTTTTTTGTAAATTTCTACGTTTGGTTGAAGTACCTCAGGAAGAGCAACGTCCATAGATGTAACATCACCTTCAATTTGTCTTAGCATATTACCAGTGTACAATGTTTCAAAATGCTTGAATTCGATAAATTTAGCTAAAGTTGTTAAAGATAAATCCTTTAATTCAAGAACTGAAACTGGATGCATATTAGAATATGCAGCAACTACACCTGTTAATACTGCATTTGTAACTTTTTCTTGTGGAGTTACATATACAAAAGTGAAGAAAGAATCTGTATTTGCAGCATCTAAATCAGCTTCTGCGTTGTAGTGTAGGTAGCCAGGTCCAACGTTTGTATCTGTTGAAATTCTAGCTTTTAAAGATTCATTCTTTAATTGTTTTTCCCATAGAGTTGTGCCCATAAATGCATCACCAAAGTATTCAACAAAGTGTTTTTGTTTTCCATTTAATTTAGATTCTACGTTAAAAGCAGATTGTTGAAGTGCTAAGTTAGCGTTGATATCTGTATTTAAAAATTCTTCTTGCGCTTTTAATGAAGCTTGAAGCATAGCAATAACATCTGATTTTTCAACACCAGCATATGCTAAAGTAAAGATTGTAGCATCATCAAAGATTGAGAATCTACCACCAACATCATCATGAACAAAACCAGATAATTTGATGTCACCAGCATTAACCATTCTTCTTAGGTTACTTTTTTCGCTTGATACGTCTGTCATAGCAATAAATCTATCTGAAACATCTTCTCTTTCAAGATATTCTTGCA
>CAZNLZ010000277.1:0-2168 GCA_964574225.1 uncultured Muribaculaceae bacterium
AAAACGAACAGCAGATTATGGTTCCACTTGATGATTTAGACAAAGTGGAAGCAAGCGATTCCAACACACTTGATGCACTAGCTATGGAATTAGCAACAATTCAACAATCAGCAAAGAAAGTTGCAATTATTGGAAGTAGAAATCTTCCTATTACTCACCAACAAGTTATTGAGGTATTATCTTATGCATTAGTTATGCAAGGTAATACAGTAATCACTAGTGGTGGTTCAAGTGGTACTAACGCAGCTGCTATTAGAGGTGCTATGAAGGCTAACCCTGATAAATTAAGAGTTATTCTTCCTCAAACAATTGGTCAGCAACCATCTGACGTACAAGATCAATTAATTGGTGTTCCAAATATCATCGAACATCCAGATCGTTCTATGATGACATTGGCAGATGCAAGCCGAATTTGTAACAGAGAAATTATTGATGAATGTCAACAATTAATCTGTTTCTTATCACATACTTCAAATACATTACATAAGGCTATTCAACACGCTGAAGACTCTCACAAAGTTGTTACAGCATTTTATCTGGATTAGTCTTTTTGTTTATTATAGATATCTTTTGCAGCTGCTTCACCCATTGAGAAGCAGCTCATTTGTGTTCTAAGTGCTGCCTGTGCTTCAAAATCAGCACTTATTATTCTTCCAACTCCATATAGTTTGTCATTATTTTCACTAATTAAGCACTCAATTGGTACATTATAATTGTGTTTAGAAAATTCTAATCGGTCATTATCTTTGTTATTTGAATGGATATCAATTGGGTAATCACATGAAAACGCAATATTTTCAAAGTTTTTTGGGTTAATAATATCATCTTTAGTAAAGGTATATTTACCTTTAATTCTGTAGGACTCTCTAATGCCAAGTGTATTAGATATATTCGAAATGTAAGCATTTTCAAAGCCATTAAAATATTTTTTACAGAAGTTGGAAAGTCTTAAAATCCTTTCCCTGCCTTGAATTAGGGCTCTTGAATATACGAATGGGTCAAGAATATCTTCACCATCATCTAAAATAATCCTCGGAGCATTAAATGCAATAGAATCATTTGTTTTAGGTACTGAAAACACCTGAAAATAAGCCGTATCATTGTATTCTAGGTCATTATTTTTTATGGCTTCGCAGAAAATAGGCTCAAGTGCCCACTTTCTTGATTTGTCCCAAGTATATGCTGTTGATAACATTATATTCCCGTCAACTTTATATGCGGTTGTTACATTTCTATCGTTATCTATGTTTAGTATCCAGTCAGCAAAAGCTTTTGTGTCAATTCCTGACATAATAAATCTAAGTGAAGAAGATTGTGAAATATCATTTTTTTCTTGAAAATTATAATTTAAAATTTTAAAAATTTCACCATTTGCAGTTGCGTCCACAATATAATCCGTTTCGATATGTAACGATAATAAATTGTGTTTAAGGGTTAATTCAAAGTGACTAAAATCTTCAAAATATTTGCATGAAATTGGTTCTGTATTGAATAAAATATTACAATTTGAGCTTTTTATAAGCTTATCTAGTGTTATTTTTAGTAATTCAGGGTTAAACCAGCCTTCATTATTATCGCCGTATGTGGCTTGTGCATTGAGTTTTGACGCTTCAAAAACAAGCTTTTTGTAAAAATCAGTATTTATATCCAGGCTATTTAGTTTCATTGTAGGAATAACTAAGCCTTGTGTAATAGCACCACCAAGTACGTCCGATTTTTCTACAAGCAGTGTTTTAATTCCAAGACTTGCAGCAGTATGCGCACAAGCAACACCAGAAGTTCCACCACCAATAACAACTAAATCATATTTCATAAAAAATCCTTTTTTTAAATTTTAAAATAAAAATTTTTTAAATAAAATTTTTTAATTATATTTTACAAATAATATCGCATAGATACATAGCTATAATATTAATCTGAATGTTTTTTCAAAAAAGCAGTATGAGACATTCTAGAAGATGTATTTTGTTCTAGTTCTCGATTTTTTAAAATCATATTAGCTGCCAAATTCAATTCAGAATCTTTATATGTTATTCCGCTTCTAGTTGATAATAATTCTATATCGTAATTAGTAAGTGGATTAACGATATTATTTTCATTTAATGAGGCAATTGTTCCCATATCAATTTCATCAATAAAGGTTTTACCGACATATAAACCAAGTTCTA
>CAZNLZ010000278.1:0-2163 GCA_964574225.1 uncultured Muribaculaceae bacterium
TTTCTTCTTCTTTTGCTTTGTATTCAAATGGTTTGTCTATAACTTTGTGTGTTTTAAGGTTTTTACAAACTCCACATTGAATACAGTTAAACTCGCAAGGAGTGATATTTTTATATGACATTGCATTGTTGTATTGTTCAATTAACCAAGCTTTATCTAAGCCAACGTTAATTACATCCCAAGCTAATTCTTCATCAAGTTTGTATTCTCGTTGTGCTTCTTCATCTATGTTTATGCCACATTCAAGAGCAGTGTCTTCCCAAAGTTGTTTATCTATATTTTCATCCCAAGTTGTTAGATACTGACCTTTTTCGTTTAATTTCATCAAAAATTCGTTGTATCTTTCATCTGCTCTTGTCATTGCACATTCAACTTTTGAAGTGAAGCTACTGTGATAGTTTATTTTTATACCCTTAAGTGGTTTTACTTTTTCTAAAAGATATTTAATTCTGTTATGTACTTCTTCTTGGCTTAATTGAGCACACCATTGGAACGGTGTAAATGGTTTTGGAACAAATATTGAAAGAGTACAAGTCAAATTTAGTGCATCTCTTAATTCAAGTTCTTTACGTAATTGCTTTGCTTGATATTTTATTTTTCCAAATAACTCTACCATTTCATCAATATCAGCATATGTTTCTGTTGGTAAACCAATCATAAAGTACAATTTTACATTGCTAAAGCCATTTTTATAACAGTTTAAAATAGTTTCTGTTATTTGTTCTTCTGTTAGGTTTTTATTAATTACGTTGCGTAATCTTTGGCTACCGGCTTCTGGCGCTAGTGTTACTGTTGTTGAACGTACACCACGCACTAGTTGTGCTAGCTTTTGGCTGTATCTATCTATTCTTTGGCTTGGCAAAGATACTGATACTTTTTTCTTATTCATAGAGTCAGAAAGACATTCTATAACGCTTTCTATGTTTGTGTAATCGTTTGATGATAAAGAAAGAAGTGAATATTCATCATATCCTGTTTTGCAAATTGAATCTTCTACCATAGATATGACATCTTCTGCTTTTCTTTCTCTTATTGGCAAATTAACGTGTCCGGCTTGGCAAAAACGGCACATTCTTCCACATCCACGTCTAATCTCAATGATTGTTCTATCGTGTACGCTTGACGAATATGGTATTGGACTTAATGGCGCTTTATTACTTTTTGAAATGTCAAAAATACGTTTTTTGGTTTTATTTTGTAATTCAGAGCAATAAATTCCTTCTATTTTGGCAAGCTCAAGTATTATTTCTTTTCTTGTTTTCCCTTGTTCTTTTAATTTTGCATAAGTTTCAAGTACTTCAAGAATAAGTTCTTCGCCATCACCAACCATAAATAAATCAATAAAATTTTCGATTGGTTTTGGATTGAAAGCTCCAGGCCCGCCAGCCATAATTATTGGAGAGTTTTCATCTCTATCTTTTCTTAATACAGGAATGTGTGATAATACAAGCATTTCCAAAATTGTTGGATATGCAAGTTCATATTGAAGTGAAAATCCAATAATATCGAATTTATTTGCTTCTGTTTTGCTTTCTAGAGAACTTAAAATTCGATTATTTTCTTTTAAAATTTGACGATAATCTAAATCTGGTGCATATATTCTGTCTGCCATAAATCTTTGGTCAGAGTTGATTATGTCATATAAAATTTTTTGTCCTAAATTGCTTATTGCTATTTCGTATTTGTCTGGAAAAGCAAGTGCAATTCTTACTTGTGCGTTTTCAAAACTTTTATTGTAGCTAAGATATTCATCTCCTACATATTGATAAGGTTTTTTGACTTTGTATAAATCACATTGAGTATCAACTGATAATAAATTTTTCATTTATGCTAAATCTTCCGGAACATATCTCTTTATGTCGATGATTTTACCGTTTGATTCTGTTACTCTAAATTCATTAAAAAATTCTAATAATGCTTCATATGGAACTTTATATTTATATAAAGCTGCACTAATTCCATTATTTTTAACAACCGTAATTATATAGAAACATCTTTGCGCTATATCAAGCAGAGTTTCTTCCTTGAAAGTATTTCCATTGTCATCTTTAGTAAGTTTGACACATTGAAATTCTTTCACAAAACTTTTTTGTTGATTTACATCTGTTATGTTTGATTTTTTAGAAAAATCAATAACTTTATCATTCGAATCATCACACATAT
>CAZNLZ010000279.1:0-2159 GCA_964574225.1 uncultured Muribaculaceae bacterium
GTCCTTGGCTTCCATAGCCAACGATTGCAACTGTTTTACCTTTTAACAAGCTTAGGTTACAGTCTGCTGCGTAATAAATTTTTGCCATAAGTACCTCTTTTTCTATTCTAATAGCATTATAAATCTAGTGTAAATCTTAAAAAATTATAGTCAAATTTTCAAAAATATGCAAAAAAAATGTAAAAATATATAATATTAAGTAAAAAAATCTAGATATTTACAGCAAAATACACATTATGATAAAATTTCAATAATTATCTTTTTATGATTAGAGAGAATGGAGATAGAAAATGACTGCCGAACAAACAACAAAAACAGAGAAAATGAATGGTGCAAGAATATTTCTAGAATGCCTTAGAAAAGAAGGTGTGGATGAAATTTTTGGTTATCCTGGTGGTGCTATTCTCCATATTTATGATGAGTTATACAAATGTGATTTTATCAAACATTATTTGGTGCGTCATGAACAAGCAGCTGTGCATGCCGCAGAAGGTTATGCTCGTATAACTGGAAAACCAGGTGTTGTACTTTTGACATCAGGTCCAGGAGCGTGTAATGCAATTACTGGTATTGCAAATGCTTATTATGATAGCTATCCTCTTGTTGTATTTACAGGTCAAGTAGATTCTAAATTGATTGGTAATGATGCTTTCCAAGAAGCTGATATTGTTGGTATTACTCGTTCTTGTTGTAAACACAATTATTTAGTTAAAAATGTTAGCGATTTACCTCGTATTATTAAGGAATCATTCCATATTGCAAAGACTGGTAAACCTGGTCCTGTTGTTGTATCTATTCCAAAAGATGTTTTAACATCTGTAAGAGAATTTAAATATCCAGATAAGTTAGATTTACCTGGTTATAATCCGACTTATGAAGGTCACCCAATTCAATGTCGTAGGGCATTAAAAATGCTTTGCGAGGCTAAAAAACCAGTAATTTTAGCTGGTGGTGGTGTAATTCATTCTGACGCTTGGCAAGAATTAAGAGAACTTGCGAAGAAATTAAATATTCCTGTTGCTAATACTTTAATGGGAATTGGTACATATCCTCAAGATAATGAATTAGCTCTTGGTATGCTTGGTATGCACGGAAATTATTGGGCAAATCATGCAGTAAGTAATTGTGATGTTTTATTTGCTGTTGGTACAAGATTTAGCGACCGTGTTACAGGTTGTTTGAAACGTTTTTGTAAAGATGCGAAAGTTATTCACGTTGATATCGACCCTTGTTCTATAAGTAAGAATGTTCATGTTGATATTCCTATTGTTGGTGATGCGAAAAATGTTCTCAATGTAATGTTGAACGAATTTAATACTGAAAAATATTCTTATAATGATGAATCTAGACAAGCTTGGATATCTCAAATTGGTGAGTGGCGCCATAACATTGGTATGAAAGCTGTAAAAGATGGTATTATGAGCCCACAAGATGTAATTGAGGCAATTTATAATAAAACAAAAGATAAAAATCCTATTATTGCAACAGAAGTTGGTCAGCACCAAATGTGGACTGCACAATTGTATAAATTTGCAAAACCTCGTCAATTAGTTACATCTGGTGGTTTGGGTACTATGGGATTTGGTTTCCCCGCTGCTATTGGTGCTCAAATTGCAGCTCCAGAAAAACTTGTTTTTAACGTTGCTGGTGATGGTTCTATACAAATGAATATTCAAGAACTTATGACTTGTGTTGATTACAAAATCCCAGTAAAGATTGCTATTATCAATAATGGTTATCTTGGAATGGTAAGACAATGGCAAGAAAAGTTGTTTGATAAACATTATTCTCAAACACCAATCACTTCTCCAGATTACGTAAAACTAGCAGAATCTTATGGAATTTTGGGCATAAGAGTAACAAAAGAAGAAGAAATAGATGAAGCTTTAGATAGAGCAATTGCTTATGACGGGCCAGTTATTTTGGATTTTGTTGTTGAACCATTTGAGATTGTTTATCCTTGGGTTCTTGCAGGTAAACCGTTAAACGAAGTTTTATTATCAAATGAATCAGGATTGGGAGAGTAATTATGAAACATACAATATCTATACTAGTAAAAAATGAACCAGGTATTCTTTCTTGTGTATGTGATTTATTCTCTACGAGAGGTTATAACATTGAAAGTTTATCAGTAGCTCCAACAATTGAACCAGCTTTTT
>CAZNLZ010000280.1:0-2155 GCA_964574225.1 uncultured Muribaculaceae bacterium
TATGTGTTTTTCCTGTACCATTTTTACCAACAAATATAATTCCTTTTTTCTTATTTTTAAATTCTTTTATAAAATCTTGTGCTACATATTTCATATTTTTATTTGTCTCATTTATAATAAAATTATCTATAGTCTTACTTTTTAATTGATTTGTTAAAAATTCTGTTCCATAATATTGTTTAATTTTCATATTAATCTCTTTTTTTCTATAAAGTTCAAATTCTTCCATTGCTCTTTTCTCTTTTTCTGCTCTTAATTGCATTTCTTCTTCTATTGCTTTGCTACAGTTACATTTTTCATCTTGCAGAAAAATATGAATACTTTTATCTAATGGATTCACAATTCCTTTAGGCTCCAATAATTTATTACAATATGGACATCTTCTTTCTTTTGGAATGGGTGTTTTTATTTTATATCCTTTTTGTATTATTTCATCTAAACATATCAATGTCTTTAAATCTTGTTGGACTATCTTTTTCACCTCCTGTTTCTGTTTTTATTTCTTTTTTTGTTTCTTTTTCTCTTTCTGTTTCCACATTTTTTGAATTTTCTGTGGATTGTTTTATCTGCTTAATTCCTTTTTCCTGTAAGCTTTGATACTTATTCCAATTTTATATTTTGTATCCATATTCATCTTGTACTATCATGCTATATTCCTGAAAAATATCTAGTGCTATTCTGATACTTTCCTGATTTCTACTCATATGACGTGCTAGTGTTTCTACGTCAAAGAACTTGTTTTCACTGATTTTTAGATATCCTCCAGATTCGCAATTTGCCGCTATTGTTAAACAATTAATAAAAATTACAATAAGCCTATCTCCATCTTTTCTTCTCTTGATTTCCTTGATTTTTTCGTTATCAAAAAAATTATTATAAAATTTAAACCAATATCTTTTTCCTCCTTTCGCCATATACTCACCTCTTTTTCTCTAAAAATCTTTAAAACTGTACACTTTCTTTTCTTCAGTTTTTGGTTTTGCTTCTTCTAGACTGTCTTCTATATACTTGTCTAGAATTTCTTTTGTAAATAGTGTTTTAGATTCAATCTTGTAATATGGTATTTTCTTTTCTCTTACTAACTTGCGAATTAGCCAATATGAAATGCCTAAATATTGTGCTGCTTCTGCAGAATCTAAAACTCTTTTTTCTTTTGTATCTAAATTTAAATTCTCATTTTCCATACTATCACCTCCTTTCTAATTCTCATTATGCGTACATAATACAATAATATTTTTGTTTTGTAAATACTTTTTTTGAGATTTTTATTAAATTTTTATGTTTTTAATGTTTACAATTCGTAATTTATTGTGTATAATAGTCTCAAACAATTAGGGGGAAATAAATAAAAATGGAGAAGTTTGATTTTGGAAAACGTTTGAAAGCGTTGCGTAAATCTGCTGATGTAACACAAGCAGAACTAGCTGACAGTCTAAACGAAAGACGAGCTACATTATCTAATTATGAAAATAAAAATGTATATCCTGGTTTTAATATGCTTATAAAATTAGCTGATTACTTCCATGTATCAGTAGATTATTTAACAGGAAGATCTGATGATTATGAAGTTAATTCAAAGGAAACTGAAGATATTCTTTATTGGTTTAGAATTACAGATCCTACACCTTATGAGAATAATGAATACGGTATATACGCTCTTACTCCAGATACCCATATAGATTTTTACAATTTATCTGATTTAAAGAAAAAGTATAATAGAATTTATTTACAACTATTGCAATGTGCACCTGATAACAAAGTACATTTTGAAGAATGTTATGAACTTCTTTCTAAATTTGGTTTCCTAGGAAGCACAAAATATATTGAAGAAAATATATATTTATCTATGTTTAAAAAACAATGGTCTGGCATTTATAAAATTGATGATGAATTCAATATTCATAAAGCTGACTTAAAAACAAATTTACTTATAAGCAGTCCTGATATATTAGGCTATACAGAAGAATACAAACAATATATGAAAGACAATTCTCTTTGTGGATACGCAGAAAATGTTCATGATGTTGAATATCATGCTATTGAAATGAGACGTATAATTAATACTTATTCGTTTTCTGGCAATCTTTTTATATCTAATGTAAACGAAAAGCTAAGAGATATTAATTTTTACTATGATACCAATTTTAAAAGAAAA
>CAZNLZ010000281.1:0-2132 GCA_964574225.1 uncultured Muribaculaceae bacterium
GGAATATTGATATTGCTGATATTGCAGATAAATATATGCTTCATATTGCAGAAAGCAAATCTAATAATTTAAGAGTTACAGGAAGAGCATTATTTTTCTTGGCAGTGCTTCTAAAATTAAAATCTAATGTCTTAGTTGGCATTGATCCAATGCAATTTGAAATTCAAGAAGAATTTAACCCAGAATATGATGATGACGATTCAAGATTCAATGAAGATTTATATTATCAAGATTTTCCGGATAATGTTATTCCTATTGAAGATATCATTCAAAGAAGAACAAGTGTTAAATTAAACAGAAATAGAATTGTAACTTTAAAAGATTTAATCAGACAGTTAGAATTCTACGAACAAATCGAGAAGAAACAACAAATTCAAAGCCAAATTGAACGTGCTCAACAAAGAAGGGTTCGTAGTTATAAAAATATGTCTGCTGATGACATTATTAATATGGCACATGAAGAATATATTGAAAGTAGTATTAAAATTCTTCATGAAAACTTAGTTAAAATTTTTGAAAAAGAGGAAAAGGTTGAGTTGAATACTCTAACTTTGCTTGGTCTAGATAAAATTTCAGCATATATGGCATTATTATTCTTAACTGTTGATAGTGAGTTTGATTTAGAACAAGATGAGTTTTATTCAGATTTATATGTAGTAAAAGGCAAAGCTCCAGAACAGCGCCTTGAAGAAGAACAAACGGCATAGGCGGGTAGTATGGATTTAAAAGCAAGAATTGAAGCTGTATTATTTGTAACTGGCAGAGCTGTTGATATAAAAGAGATTGCAACAATCTTAGAAGCTGATGAAATGGAAGTTGAAGACGCTATGCTTTCATTGATTGTTGATTATTCTTCTCGTGACGGTGCTTTAGAAATTGATGATGAAAATGGTTATATTATTCAAGTAAAAGATGAATATATGGATATAGTTGAAAAACTATGTCCTATTGATATTTCTAATGCTGTTTTAAAAACTTTATTAGTTATTGCTTTAAAACAACCTATAAGACAATCTTTATTAAAAGAATTAAGAGGTTCAACTGCTTATGACCATGTTTCAGAACTTGTTGAAAAAGGTTTGATAAGCAGAAAGAAAGATTCTAATGGTCGTTCTTATAATTTAAAAACAACTCCTAAATTTGCTGAATATTTCAAAATAAAAGGAAATTCTGAAATATTATCTAAATTAGAGATGAATAAATTATCTGAAATATTGGAATTAAATAAATAATCATATAAAAAATCATATAAAGGAGAGTATATGGAAGATAGAAGAACAAGAGAGAAGAAAAATAGAAATCTTAGAACTTCTTTGATAGTTTTTGGTGTTATTCTATTTTTGATTCTTGGCTTTATGTTTTACATGAAAAATATATTGCCAAGCTATTTAATGGATCAAGGTAAGAAACATCTTGAAGGTGGTACTCAAGCTGATGCTGAAAAAGCGTTGAAAATGTTTGAAATGGCTTCTGATGCAATACCATTTGATGAAGAACCAATTTACTATAAGGCTTTAGCTCTATCGAAATTGCCTCCAACTTATGAAAATCAAAAAGCATTATTTGAAATTTCTCAGTTAGAAGATTGTGAAAAAGCAAGCAATACAGCTGAAAATATTTTAATGGAAATGCGTAAATCTTTAGAAAAAATGATTGGACCAACTTATATTGATAACGTTTTATACGAAGATCAATTAGTTCGTTGGAATTCAACTCCAGAAAATCCAATTACATATAGTGTTTCAGCTCATGTTGTAGTTCCTGACGAATACATTGAGACAGTTAAAACAGCCTTTATTAATTGGCAAACAGTTACAAATGGCGAGTTGTATTTTAAAGAAGCTACAAATCCAAAAGACGCTAAAATTAATGTTGTATTTAAAGATTCTGCAACTGTTGTAGATAAGATAGACAAAGATGTTTCAGCTACTGCGGTTCCATCTATGCAAGGTGATAGATTATACAAAGTTGATATTAGCATTAAAGATAAAAATTCAAAAAAACAACCATATACATCTGAACAATTATTAACTCTTGCTCAGCACCAAATTGGTCACGCATTAGGTTTATGGGGACATAGTGCTGATGAAAATGACATAATGTATTATGATGGTGATTATCTAACAGAATAT
>CAZNLZ010000282.1:0-2123 GCA_964574225.1 uncultured Muribaculaceae bacterium
TGGGTTATTGCAGTGGAATAGAAAACTATTCACGAATAATAGAAAGAAGAAAAGCTGGTACACCACCATCAACTCTTCTTGATTATTTCAATGATGATTTCCTTTTAGTAATAGACGAATCACACGTTTCTATTCCACAATTAAAAGCAATGTATAATGGCGATCAAGCAAGAAAAAAGGTTCTTGTTGATTATGGATTTAGATTGCCAAGTGCAAAAGATAATCGCCCATTAAGAATAGAAGAATTTTGGTCAAAAGTTGGTCAAAAAATATTTGTATCTGCAACCCCTGGCGACTTTGAAAAGGAAGTTTCTTCCGCACTTGTTGAGCAAATCATTCGTCCAACAGGACTTGTTGACCCTGAAATTTTTGTTCGTCCAACACAAAATCAAGTTGATAACTTAATTGAAGAAATAAAAGCTGTAGCACAAAAAGGCGAAAGAATTCTTGTAACAACCCTTACAAAGCGTATGGCAGAAGATTTGTGTGACTATTTACAACAACTAGGAATAAGAGTTAGATACTTACATAGCGAAATAACTTCAATCGAACGCGTTGAAATTCTAAGAGACTTAAGACTAGGCGTTTTTGATGTTCTTATTGGGGTAAACTTGTTAAGAGAAGGTCTTGATATTCCAGAAGTTTCTCTAGTTGCAATTATGGATGCAGATAAAGAAGGATTCTTGCGTTCAGAAACCAGCTTGATTCAAACAATAGGTAGAGCAGCAAGAAACGTGTGTTCTAAAGTTATAATGTATGCAGATAAAATCACTGATAGTATGGATAGAGCAATAAAAGAAACAGAAAGACGTCGCGATATTCAACTAAAATACAATAGAGAACATAACATAACACCTAAAACAATCAAAAAGCCAATAGAAAATAATCTTCTTCAACTTGTTGCAAGCTATCGCAATATTGAAGATATTGTTGCTGAAGAAATGGTTGAAAATAATATTTCACAAAAAGATTTACCAAAGCTTATAGATAAACTAGAGAAATCAATGAAAAAAGCCGCTTCAATTCTTGATTTTGAACGAGCGGCTGAAATTAGAAATCAAATTAAAAAGCTTAAGAATCTACCGTTTTAAATTTTTTCTTCTTTTGCTTCTCTGGTAATTGAGCAATAGTATCACCATACATATCTGCACAATATGAATATAGCGTTAAGAAGCTTAAAACAATAGACAAACTAACAGTTATATTCAAAAGAAGTGGATCTTCTAACATATTTTTAAACCAATGGAAAAATAACATTGTAACAAAAAATATTGTAAAAACATATTGAAGAAGAAATGAAAGAAACTGCACACAGAAGTTTCCTCCACATTCGAATATAATTTTAAAATTAAATGCTTCAGTAATTTTCCCATTAACAGAATATAATACAGACGGAATATATATAAATGGAGCAAATAAAAGAGTTATAGCAACATAAATAATAACCATCAAATATGTTTCAAGTTCAACTGTATTATAAACAAATGTCATTGACATAAAATACAAGACATACATTGGAAGTGAAACTATTGAAAGACCAATTGATTTAACTATATATTCTGGCAAAGTAAATAAACTTGGCAATAGAGGAGCTTTGTTTTGAATATTTCTGTGCATCATAACAGCGGCAACACCCAAATAAAGAACCGAAAAGACAACCAAATATGGAACAAAAGAATTAAAATCGAATGTTGCAGGCGATGTATATTCAAAGAAATAAAAAATTGGCACTGCCATAACAAGAATTTTTATAAACCACCAACTATCACTACTAACATTTCTTAATGCATTAACAATATTTGCCATAAAAAACTCCTTAATTACAGTTTATCTGTAAATTCTTCACCTTTGATTTTTGTTATTATTTCAGTAACATCAGAATCATCAAGTGTTTCTTTTTCCAATAATTCTTTTGCAATAGCATCAAGCAAATCTCTATTTTCGGAAAGTAATTGCTTAGCCACTTCATATCTACCATCAATTATCTTTTTAACTTCTCTATCAAGTTCTGCAGCAAATTCTTCAGAAAAATCTCTTGTTGTACCAAAGTCTCTGCCCATAAATACATGTTCTTGAGATTTTCCATATGTCATTGCACCCATTTTATCAGACATACCCCATTG
>CAZNLZ010000283.1:0-2113 GCA_964574225.1 uncultured Muribaculaceae bacterium
ACCAGCCAAATTATCAAACTCAACCTAATGGCATAAGATTAATGCCTTGGGCTAGATTGCACGCAATTAAAGATTATCTTGATATGGTATTGATTTTAGATAAATTTCCTAAAATCAAGCTTAATTTTAGCATTGTTCCTGCGTTAATTGATGCGATTGAAGATTATTCTAATGAAGGTCACGATATTCATTCAAAGCTTACAATCACTCCTGTTGAGGAATTAACTGATGATGATAAGCTTTATATTTTAAATTATTTCTTTGATGCAAATTATGAAACATTGATATCTAAAAATTTTAGGTATAATGAGCTTTATCTAAAAAGATATACCAATGCGGAAGTTAATATTAATGACTTTTCGCTTCAAGATTATGCAGATATTATGATGCTTTTCAATCTTGTTTGGTTTGACCCTATTTGGAGAGAAAAATATCCAGAACTTAAAAAGTTTGAAAAAAAAGGAAGAGATTATTCTCTTGAAGATAGAAAACAATTAATTGAATTAAATAGAAAAGTTATAAGACAAATTATTCCAACTTTCAAAAAATATCAAGATGATGGAAAAATTGAAATTATAACAAGTCCATATAATCATCCAATTGTTCCAATATTGATTAATCCTAATGATTTGAAAATGCCATCTTTAAAACATCCAATGCCAGACTGCAAAGTTGCATTAATGGTTGATGTTAAAGAGCAAATCAAAATGGCAATTGAAAAAATTACTAATACTTTTGGAAGAGCTCCAAAAGGCTTTTGGCCTAGCGAACATTGTATAAGCCAAAAAACTTTAGATGTTGTTGCCAATTTAGGATTTGAATGGGCAATTACTGACGAAAGTGTGCTTTCAAACTCACTTAAAAAAGAATTTGTAAGGGACTTTAGAGGTTGTTTTGAAGACCCTTATGATGTTTGTTCTCTTTACCTGTATAAAACCAAACGAGAAAAAGAAATCAATGTTGTTTTCAGAGATTCTGTTCTGCCAAACTTGATTACTTTCGAATATCCACATCACGACAGTGTTTTATGTGCAAATGACTTGTTTGATAGAATTAAAACAGTTCATGATAAATTGAAAAATTCACCAGATAAAAAGCATATTTTCACTATTGCGATGGACGGTGAAAACAGCTGGGATTCGTATCCTCAAGATGGTGCTATTTTCTTGGAAAGATTATACCATTTAATCAATGAAGATAAGGCTATTAAAACAGTTTTAATTAGCGATTATGTTTCCGAAAATAAGAAAACTGAAAAGAGATTAAAAAAAGTAGCGTCTGGTTCATGGGTTAACCAAGAGTTCCAACTTTGGGTTGCAGAACCTACAAAGAATTTAGCTTGGAAATATTTAGTTCAAGCTAGAAATGACGTAAAAGAAGCTGAAAAATCTGGAAGATTAAATAAAGAGCAAATAAAAGCTGCAAAATCAGAGATTTATATTGCGGAAGGTTCTGACTGGTTTTGGTGGTATGGTGAACCAAATAATTCTGGGCAAGACCATATTTTCGATTTCTTATTTAGAGAGCATTTGAGAAATGTTTATAATATTTTGGAAAAACCAGTTCCAAATTATCTTGAAGCACCTTTAATCTCGTTTATGGGTAAACCTTTGAAGAATCCAAAAAGAGAAATTACTCCATTGATTAATGGTATGCGTAAGGGAAATGACGAATGGTTATCTGCTGGTTGTATTGATATTCCAGACGGTCCGATTCTTCAAGAAAATAAGCTGTTTGATAGAATTTATTTTGGTTCTGATAAAGATAACTTGTATTTGCGTTTTGACTTAAACCAATATTTATTAGATAGAAAAGATTCTTTTAGAGAATATTCTTCGATTTATATTTATTTTAAAACCTACAATGAGTTTTCTGAATATTCGTCTCCAGCTAGAACAACAAACAAGAAGGATTGTATTCTACCTGTTCTTTATGATGGATATACCCATGAAGTTAAGGTTTCTATAACAACAAATAGAAAATATCCTTTGCAATATTCAACCGCAGCTAGAGATGGCTTATGGGAACTGCAATGGGGACACCATATTAGATATGCAAACAAAGAAATTTTTGAAATTTGTATCCCGTTTGAAGATTTGAAAATAGCTTCGGG
>CAZNLZ010000284.1:0-2113 GCA_964574225.1 uncultured Muribaculaceae bacterium
GAACTATTACAAATGTTTCTATAGAATATTCATCATCAGCTAATATATCAACCGATACAATTCTTGCTGGAGATAATGCATTAACAATATATTCAACAGGATTTTCGCTATATCTTACGATATCAATTTTTTCGTTTTTAAGTTCACCAATGATAGTTTGAATTCTGCTACCTCTTGGTCCGATACAAGCGCCTACTGAATCTACATCTGGGTCATTGCTTGTAACAGCAATTTTTGTTCTGTAACCAGCTTCACGAGAAATTGATTTAATTTCAACAATTCCGTCTTCAATTTCTGGAACTTCAAGTTCAAATAATTCTCTTACGATTTCTGCATGTGCGTGAGAAACAATAACTTGAGGTAATCTTGATGTTTCTTTTACGTTAAGAACAAATACTCTGATTCTGTTACCAGATTTATAGTATTCTCCAGGAATTTGTTCTTTTTGAGGCATAATCGCATCAGTTTTACCAATATTAACGATTACGTTTCTATTTTCAACACGTTGAATAATACCAGTTGTTAATGTACCTTTCTTTTCCATAAATTCATCCAGAACAAGTTTTCTTTCAGCTTCACGAATTCTTTGAGTAATAACTTGTTTTGCACTTTGTGCAGCAATACGACCAAAGTTTTCTGGAGTTAC
This sequence comes from uncultured Muribaculaceae bacterium, assembly GCA_964574225.1. Lineage (GTDB taxonomy): Bacteria > Cyanobacteriota > Vampirovibrionia > Gastranaerophilales > Gastranaerophilaceae > Avigastranaerophilus. Next base: position 647 of record CAZNLZ010000284.1, read on the forward strand.
TTCAATTTTAACTTCGTCTTCTAATTCAACTTCGTCATCAAGTTCTTTTGCATCTTCTAAAGAGATTTCTAAATCTGCATCTTGTACTTCTTCAACAACTAACTTTGTTCTGAATACACCGATTTCACCAGATTGTTCATCTAAAATAGCTTCAACATTTGGAACTTCCTTTTGTTTTAAATGTTTTTTATAAGCTGTAACCATAGCATCACATAATGAAGCAATAATAACTTCTTTAGATATGCCTTTTTCTCTTTCAAGTTCTTCACAAGCTTCAAATAACGCTGTTCCGATTTTAATCATTGTGTCCTCTCCTATATCTCACTTGAATATAATTTTGCTGAAATAATATTTTCTTTTTTAATCAAAATATCTTTTTTATCTTTGTAAGCAAAAACAGTCAAACCTTCTTTTTCGTCAAAATCAACAATCTTTGCAACAAACTGTTTTTCGCCTGATTCATCAACTGCTTCTTTTAATTTTAAGTTGATATCTTTTCCTCTGAAAATCAAATATTCTTTATTTGATTTTAATTTTCTTTCGATTCCTGGAGTACTAACTTCTAAATAATATTTAAAAGGAATTAACTCTTCTAAGAAATCTGATAGGCTTCTTGAAACATTTTCACAATCATCCAATCCTACATTTCTCTCTGTTGAATAAATAAATATTCTTAAAAACCATCTGTGATTTTCACGAACAAGTTCAACTTCAACAGGAATTAATCCAAAACGCATTAATGTATTATCGATTAATGGTTCAAGTTTTTCCATTAGCTCTCTTTTATTTACGTACTCAAATGGCGCATTATCATTTGACTGAGATTTATGATGTTTATCTCGTTTCATGGTGACCTTCCTTTCCGCAACTAAAACCGTTAAGTAAATAAAAAAGAAACGGAGTTCCGTTTCTCTAATCAACATAATTATATATTAGCATAAATTTTAATTTTTCAAAGTAAAGATTTATTTCAATTAATTTTTATTAAAATTTCTAGAGTAAATTATCATCTTCAAATAGCCTTTATATATATATTATAACTTAGGGGAAAAGAGATGAACTATTTAGACAATTTGACGGTAAAAACAAGTACACCAACAGAAGTAACTCCAAATAGCAACAATTCTAATGTTCCAGCCCCTAATGTTAATTTGGATTATCCAAAAGATACGCTCAATCTATATGAAATGTCGGAAGATTTGGAATTAACAAAATGGAATTATGGTGGTGCACACATTTATGACGGAACTCTTAACGGAAAACAAACAAATATTAGAAATGTATTTATAGACCAAGATACTTGTGAATTTGAATGTATGATTGGTGATAAAAAATTACTTATGACAAATCATAAATTCGAAAAATATACTGGTACATACAATGGAAAAGAATTTGAATTATATACAACAAGAAATAAAACAAGAGATTATATTCGTGACTTTTATATCTATGGCTTTATGACTCGTA
>CAZNLZ010000285.1:0-2105 GCA_964574225.1 uncultured Muribaculaceae bacterium
AAAAAGTTCAGAAAACTGAACTTTTTTTATGCAAAAAATAAGAAATGATTTATAATAAACAAGGTATTTAATGGAGTTTATATATGAAAAGAGCAATTGTAATAGTTATAGATTCAATGGGTTGTGGAGCAATGGCAGATTGCCAAGAATATGGGGATGTTCCAGAATGTAACACCCTTTGCAACGTTGCAGCAGCTGTAGGCGGACTTAAAGCACCAAACTTCTATTCAATGGGATTGGGCAATTTAGGTAAAGTAGCAGGCATAGATAAAAATGAAAATGCAACAGCTCAATATGGAATAATGAAGGAAACTTCAAAAGGTAAAGATACAACAACAGGACACTGGGAAATGATGGGACTAATATTAGAAAACCCATTCAAAGTTTATCCAAATGGTTTCCCTTCTGAAATTATTGATAAATTCATTCAGGAAACAAATTGCGGTGGAATTTTAGCTAATTATCCAGCATCAGGTACAAAAGTTATTGAAGATTTTTGCGAAGAACACGCTAAAACAAAATTCCCAATTATCTATACAAGTGCAGACAGCGTATTCCAAATTGCTGTTGATATAGACATAATTCCAATTGAAACACTATATGAATACTGTCAAAAAGCTCGTGAAATTTTAACTGAGAAGTATAACGTATCAAGAGTTATTGCAAGACCATACAGAATGATTGACGGAAAACCAACAAGAATTGGTGGACTTAGAAGAGATTATTCTGTTGAACCATTTAAAGATTCAGCATGTGACAAAATCATTCAAAATAATGGTTGTGTTTTAGGAATAGGAAAAATTGAAGATATCTTTGTAGGCAAGGGCATTTCGCATGCTATTCATACAGGTTCAAATAAAGAAGGTTTAGATTTAACATTGCAAGCAATCAAAAATGAATTAAATTTAGATGAATTAAAATGTAAAAATTACGATGTAAAATCATTTGATAAACAATTTATTTTCACAAATTTAGTTGATACAGATATGCTATTCGGTCACAGAAATGACTATAATGGTTATGCAAAAGCCATTGAAGAAATCGATTCATATTTACCTGAAATAATGAAATCTATGACTGATGATGATTTATTAATCATCACAGCAGACCACGGATGTGACCCAACTGTTGCAGGTACTGACCACACAAGAGAACAAGTACCAATTCTTGTATATTCAAAGAAACAAAATGGCGGTCAATTACCAGAAATCACATCATTTGACTATATTGCAAAACGAGTACTTGAATGGTTGAAATAGTCTGTTTCGGTGATAGCAACACCTTCGGTTTCAATCCTAAAAATGGGAAACGATATGATGAAAACACTCGCTGGAGTGGCATATTAAAATGCAAACTAAAAGCTAAATATAATGTTATAGAAGCAGGATGTAATAACAGAACTTGTTATTCAATAAACCCAGATAGTGAAGAACTTACAGGATTTAAAATACTGCCTAAATACTTAAAACCAACAACAGACTATATAATACTTGCTGTTGGATTAAATGATTTACAAAAATTTTATTCATCAAGTGATGATGAAATAAGAAAAGGGATATTAAACTTAATTGAAATAGCAAGAAAGATTTCACCACAAGGAAAAATAATTATACTTGCACCTTCAAGAATTAAAGAAAATATTTTAAACAGCTATTTTGCAATGCTATTTAATAAAGAAGCAATTGAAAAATCTATCAAAATGAACAAAATTTATGTTGAAGTTGCAAAAGAAAATAATTGCGAAATAATAAACTTGGATACACACGTTCAACCATCAGATATCGATGGTTTACACTATCTAGAAGAAGAACACAAAAAAATAGCAGAAATAATAATAAATAAGTGTTTTAAATTTTAGATTTTATGTTAGAATATATTTGTGATTTTTAAAAAAAGTCAGATTAAACAAAAAGGAGAAAATAATGAAAATTACAGTTACAGATGCTTGTATCGCTTGTGGCGCTTGCGAATCAGTATGCGATGCAGTTTTTTCAGTTGAAGATAAAGCAGTAGTTAACGAAGCTTCAGTTGCTGGTAACGAAGATTGTGTTAAAGAAGCAGCTGATTGTTGCCCAGTTAACGCTATTGAACTAGAATAGTTTAAA
>CAZNLZ010000286.1:0-994 GCA_964574225.1 uncultured Muribaculaceae bacterium
CTGTAATTCCTAAAGCTTTTAATAATGTAGTTGCTAAGATTTTTCTGTTTTTATCAATTTTAACGTGAATTACATCGTTAGCATCTGTTTCTATTTTTAACCATGCACCTCTATTTGGAATTAAAGTTGCATTGAATAAACGTTTACCTGTTGGAGAGATTTCTCTCTTAAAGTAAATCCCAGGAGAACGTACGATTTGAGATACAATAACACGTTCAGCACCATTTACGATAAAGGTACCTTTGTTTGTCATTGTTGGGATATCGCCGATGTAAACTTCTTGTTCTTTAATTTCCCCTGTATCACGGTTTACTAAACGAGCCATTACTCTTAATTGTTTAGCGTAAGTAGCATCGTGAATTCTAGCTTCTTCTAATGAATACTTCGGATTATCGAAAGTATAGTTCGGCAGGAAGTGTAATTCTAATCTTCCAGTATAGTCTTTAATAGGAGAGTAAGAAAGAAATTCTTCTTTCAAACCTTCTTTTAAAAACCACTCAAATGACTTTTTCTGAATTTCGATTAAATCCGGTAGGTCATCTAATCTTGTCTTAGGTAATCCCATCGGAGTTACTCTCTCAGAATATTGTTTCTTTAACATTCATTCACCTCTCATTATGTGGTGTACTACAACTATATATAAAATTTATTTTTTAAATTTACCAAATTTTTAGACAAAGGCACTCATAGCCATTATAAAATAATACTTGCTAAAACATGCCCGTCAAGAAAAAAAACAGTTTTTAAATAAAAATGTTAAATATTTGTTAACAATACCTAATACACCCACCATAAAATCGGTCAAACATCCCAAAAATATTGAGATAGACTGTCAACCCCTAGCAAACAAAAAAATACTCAAATTTTACAAAAATTTCGTTTCAATGATATAATTTTCCTGTTATGAATATCTTAAAATTAAACTTAAACAAACAAGCAAAAATAATATTATCGGGATTGGTTATTAGTTCAGTATTAATAGGTGGTTTAGGCT
>CAZNLZ010000286.1:1004-2086 GCA_964574225.1 uncultured Muribaculaceae bacterium
AGGCTATTATGTTGTTAATGATATCCAAAATAAAATGGATAAAACCTACGCTGATTTTGCACAATTAATGACTAAAGCAATTGCCTCACAAACATCTGATTTGGAAAACCTTGATAATTCCGAAAAACAAAGGGTTTTAGAAAAAAGACTACTTCCTTTTTTCGACAAAAACGAAGATGTTTCTTTTGTAGAATATAAAGATAAAAAAAACAATATAATATACACCTCAAAAGTTGATTTTCCGGTATCAGACGACGAAGTAACAATAAATGTTAATTCACCAGTTATAGTAAACAACCAAATTGTAGGCGCAGTTACTGTTGGAATGACAAGTAAAAGTCCAAAAATGTTTTCACAAACTGCAAGAAAATCAATTTTTGGAATGTTTTCTCTTACTTGGTTAACCTTTGCTATATTCTTGTTTGTAAACTTAGGTTTAATGACAAAAGAACTAGAAAAACTTTATAAAGGTGTAAAGCAAATTGCAACAGGAAAATTTGGATACAAATTAGAATCAGAGAATATGGGGGCATTAACTGATGCATTCAACGACATGTCAAACGTGCTTTCTATGTATGAAGAACAAAACATTGAACAATTAACATTAGAAAGAAATAAACTTGAAGCGGTTCTTATGAGTATCATAAATGGGGTTGTTGTTTGTGATAATTATGACAAAGTTGTTCTTTCAAATTCAGCAGCTCTTTCAATGTTAGATGTTGAAGAACACAATTTTATTAATACAAAAATTCAAGATTTTATCGACTGTCACGGTCAAAAATGCTTTTTAGAAAAAATCGAAGAATTTAAAGATACACCATTAAATATAATTGAACAAAAACCAATTGAATTTAATATAGAAGCCGGAACAAAAACCATTAAAGCAATGATTTCACCAATGTTTTCAAAACAACAAGATTATGTTGGTTACATCATTGTACTGCTCGATATCACTAGAGAAACAGAAGTTAACAAATTAAAAAACACTTTTATTTCAAATGTTTCGCACGAACTTAGAACTCCAGTAACAGTTCTAAGGACATATATTGATACGCTGCACAATAATGGAGATGATTTTGATG
>CAZNLZ010000287.1:0-2073 GCA_964574225.1 uncultured Muribaculaceae bacterium
TCTTTTCTCTTGAACGCATTAATCCTTTATCACCAAATTTTTTATATCTGTCTACCCATTCTCTCAACAAATTTTTGTCTGATATGTTATTTTCTTTTGATAATTTTTTGTATCCTCCTTTACCATTTAAATAATCTGTTACTACTTTTTTCTTAAATTCATAGGTATATTTTTGCATAAAAATACCGACCTCCAAAAGTTAGATTTTGGTCTAACTTTTTGGGGTCACATCATCTTCTATCCCTTATTTCTCATTTTAAATTTCTGCCATTAACCTATCTCCTTTATATAATTATTCATCATGTTTTTTACACACAATTTCGCCGTATCAATTTCAACAGCAGTGATTTCTTCATCAAAATCAGAATAGTTATTTTTTGTAATATCATTTCCTGATATTACAGAATACCAAAGCAGACCTAACGCATATCTTCCTATCCCAAATGATGCGTGAAATGTATCGCGATGGATTTTTTCTATACCTGATTCTGTAAGCTTTTCAAAAAGCGTTGCGGAGGGGATGATAAAATCAACATCTATTTCCTTTGCCGCCATGTTATATGATTTGATTATATCCGCATACATTTCAGAACGGTTTTCATACCCAAGTTCTTCATTCAGGCGTTTGGAATTCTGCTCATATGCCCATGTGTAATGCAGGGCAATTTTTGCTTTTGGCACCATACGACGTATATAAGATACAATTTCATTAAGATAGGGCTGATAAGTTTCGTAATCAGGTGAAGCCCAACTAACCTGCTGAACCGTAATTATATCCCAGTCACGATTTAGCAAAGCCTCCTTAATTGACACCTTGAACCCCGTGCTTTCTCCGTTCATTCCAAGGAAATAATCACATGCTTCTCCCATCATATTTCTATAGTGAGTTGAAAGACTGCATCCCCCTATCGAAAGATTAAATGTATTTAAATCATATCCATCTGCTTTTGCAATGTTATGTAAATATCTGTGCGCATCCTGAGAGAAGCTATTTCCTATTGATAAAAGATTCATATTTTTTCTTCCTTTCTATGCTTGCTTATTGATAAATTCAGCAACTAATTTTCCGAACACACTGTTCCAGTCACAATCGATTTCTTTTACATAAGCGGTATGCATACCATGCATAATTTTAAGTTCTACCTTATTTTATCATTTCTTAATGAACTCCAACTACATCATCAAAAACAAAATCCTCACGAACATCGGGCATATAACTTTCCACTGTTACATTGTCAAGTAACAATCCGTCAATATGTCTGAAATATATTCCTTTTGCAGGGAGTGTCCATCCGTACACCATTATTTCAGGATACTCCGGCGCAATATCCGGAACTTCTTTGTATATTCTATCATAATAGTGGCAGTTAGTAATTACACCGCTGCCATTCCGGTATTGCATTTCTAAGTAAATGCTTCTGTGTATTCTGTTTTTGAAACGAGTTTTTATGATGGTTGGTATTCCGTCTATCAGTTCTCCTTCCCCTATAAAAATAAGAAATTTGTAACCTTTCTTCATCTCCTTCAGCTTATAGTTTATGAACTCGTCTCTGGTTAATTTTATGGTAGAAAAGCTTATCTCTATTCCATAATATCTTTTGTCAAGCTCAGTTTCGATAATATCCAATAAATTATCACAAACAAAAGCTTTTGTTATAAATTTTTGCGGTACGGCATAATAATTATTTTGCAAAACTATTTGGTATTTTGAAGAAATATACTCCAAAAGCAAGAAGAATACATCCCATATTCATAAATATAAAACTTTTGAATTTTGTTTTCTTTTTCATATTTTATCTCCGTGTTAAGGCTTTTAAATGCAATAAATCACAGACGCTATTCTTTTTGCTGATTCTGCCAATGAAGCTAATTTTATATATTCATTAACTGAATGAATATATAAAGTTCATATCAAGATAAAAAATAAAAAATCTTATATTCCAACAGGTTTATCTGTATACATTTCTTCGCTATACTCAAGCTTTTCGTCAATGCCAAGTTCAGGTAAAACAAATGAAAGAACTTGGTTTGTAAAAGCCTCTGTTGCTGCAGGGGTATAATAATGAACTGCAT
>CAZNLZ010000288.1:0-2063 GCA_964574225.1 uncultured Muribaculaceae bacterium
CAGTTATGGGTAAATTCGACGGTACTGTTGAAGTTGCTGAAGACGGTCTAATTATCAATGGCAAGAAAATTTTATTCTTCGCTGAAAAAGATCCTGCAGCTCTTCCTTGGGCTAAATTAGGTGTTGAAGTTGTTGTTGAATCAACAGGTTTCTACACAGATGCTGAAAAAGCTAAAGCACACATCACAGCTGGTGCTAAAAAAGTTATCATTTCAGCTCCTGCTAAAAACGAAGACTTAACAATCGTTTTAGGCGTAAATGATAAAGAATACGATACAACAAAACATAATGTAATTTCTATGGCTTCTTGTACAACTAACTGTTTAGCTCCAGTAGCTAAAGTTGTTTCAGAACAATTTGGTATCGTTAAAGGTTTAATGACAACAGTTCACTCTTACACAGGTGACCAAAGAATCTTAGATGCTGGTCACAAAGACCCACGTCGTGCTAGAGCTGGTGCTTTAAATATCGTTCCTACAACAACAGGTGCTGCTAAAGCTGTAGCTTTAGTTCTTCCAGAATTAAAAGGAAAATTAAACGGTTTCGCTATGAGAGTTCCAACTCCAGACGTATCTGTAGTTGATGTTGTATTCGAAACAGAAAAACCTGTAACAGTTGAAGCTGTAAACGCTGCATTAAAAGCTGCTGCTGATGGCAAAGTATTATGCTACAGCGAAGAACCATTAGTATCTTCAGACTTCATCGGTTCTTCTCAATCTTCAACAGTTGACGCTGCATTAACAATGACAATGGGCGACAACATGGTTAAAGTTGTTTCTTGGTACGATAACGAAATGGGTTACTCTACAAGATTAGCTGAAACAACATTAATGGTTGCTTCTAAACTTTAATCTTTAGATTAGAAATCTTAAAAAGAGCTATTTCTTCGGAAATGGCTCTTTTTGTTTACAAAAAGTAATATAAAAAGTGTATGTTACACATCAAATTTTAAAAATAATCATGTTTGAGCTACAATGTTAAAGCAAAAGAGAGAGGACTATTAGTCGTGGGTTTAACATTTCAAGAATTAATTTTAAATTTATCAAAATTTTGGTCTGACCACGGTTGTATAATTCAACAACCATATGATATTGAAAAAGGCGCTAGCACAATGAATCCAGCAACATTTTTGCGTTCATTAGGACCAGAGCCTTGGAATACAGCAATGGTAGAACCTTGCAGAAGACCAACAGACGCTAGATATGGCGAAAACCCAAACAGATTAGGACATTACTTCCAATACCAAGTTATCTTAAAACCATCACCAATCAATTCTCAAGAACTTTATTTAAAAAGTTTAGAAGCTATGGGTATTGATTTATCTAAACACGATGTACGTTTTGTCGAAGATAACTGGGAATCACCAACATTAGGTGCTGCTGGCGTAGGCTGGGAAGTATGGTTAGACGGAATGGAAATCACACAGTTTACATATTTCCAACAAGTAGGCGGTTTAGAAATTAGACCTGTTGCGCTTGAAATCACATACGGATTAGAACGTATTGCGATGTATTTGCAAAATGTTGATTCTGTATTTGATGTTATGTGGAATAAAGAATTAAAATACGGTGAAATTTATCTACAAAACGAAATTGAACAATCAAAATATAACTTTGAATATTCTAGTGCTGAAAGATTATTCAAAATGTTTGATTTATTCCAAGCAGAAGTAGAATCTTGCGTTGAAGCAAAAATAGTACTTCCTGCTTATGATTACGTTTTAAAATGTTCTCACACATTTAATTTGCTTGACGCAAGAGGCGTAATCAGCCGTGATGAAAGAATTAATTACATCAACCGTGTAAGAAGAATGGCTGCAATGGTTGCAAAATTATACGTGGAACAAAGAGAAGAACTCGGCTTCCCTCTATTAAAAAAACAACCTTGCAACAAATAGTATAGAAAAGGAAATTACAAATGCAAAATCCCATAAAAGATTTATTAGGAAAATTTGTGTCTAATCTTCTAAGGAAGAAAAATCCTGACGAATTTTTAGAACAATCAGCAACAGGCGGTTTAAAGAAAACTTTAAATGCGTTTGATTTAATTATTTTAGGGATAAG
>CAZNLZ010000289.1:0-2057 GCA_964574225.1 uncultured Muribaculaceae bacterium
TTCATCAACAAACTCATAAAAGATTTAAAGGCTTAGGAAAATCCTAAGCCTTTAACTTTGATTAACTTTTTGGCTATTAACAAATTTGAGTTTATTATTATTAATATGATACAAAGGCTACTTATACTCATTTTTATATACATTTTAATAGCCATAATGCCGCAATCAAATCACGGCAACATTTTTGCGTCTTTTTTCATTAATAAAGCATATGCGCAAGAAAACCTAAAAGTTAACAGCATAAACTTTGATAATTCTGATTCCATCATATTTTTAGGCACATCAGGAAATGATGAAAATGAATTAAAAATAACAAAAAAAGTTTTGTCAGAGTCAGACAGAGTATTTTTCGACATAGAAAACGCAATAATCACATTTCCAAATTCAACCTTTGAGCTAAAAAATAGCAGACTAACAAAGGTAAGAATTGCTCAAAATAGTGTTGACCCAAATGTCGTTCGTATTGTTATTTGGAACAATCCCAATTATGATGCTTCACAAATAAAAGTTCTACAAATAAAAAACAATATTATCATCAAATTAAGCAATGAAATCCCATTGCAACAATATTTAAGCCAAATATACAAAGAAACAAAAGAAAGTTCTGTTGAATATTACGATAAAGCGGTTGTAATTCCTGAAGAAAAAGAGCCAATAGAATCTGATGAAATTTTTAATAAAGTACAAAAAGCATTCAACGAAGATAAAGAACTTGTTCGTCCTAACATTGAACAGAAACAAGCACGTTTAAAATCAAGATTTTTCTTAGAAAACGTACTTCCAAAAAATGGAAACATTTTAGTCTCTGGAATTGGTGTAATAAATGTTGAAAAGCCAATGTTTTTAACAGAGCCAAACAGAGTTGTTTTTGATTTCCCAAACACTATCGTATTGCAAGAACTAAGAGATAAAGAGTTTGTACTAAGCGAAACTGAAACAATAAAAGTTGGTCAATTTGAACCTTCAAAAGCAAGAATAGTAATAAAAACAAAGACGCCAGAACTATATACGCCAATATATTCAACAAACCTGCAAACCCTTTTAATAGCAAATGAAGAAAGACTTTCAACAGTAAATGTTGAAACCGCACTAACAGAGCTTGCATATTTCAAAGAACAAAATATTAATTCAACAATAGATGTAATAAATATAATGTTTTCAAACCCAGTAATATATTCAATAAAAAGGGATAATGGTCGTTTAAAAACAACATTTTTTAACCTAAGTAACTTCAACGTTTCATCGTTCAACACAATAGCACAATCAAACAAAACAGGCTTTCTGGCAAAACAATTAGGAGCAAACTCATACGAAATTTCGTTCCCAATTTCAGATGATATACATGTAGATTGCTATGAAACGCTGAATGCTTCTCAATTAAGATTTGTTTTCACTAAAAAAACATCTTTACCTAGCGTTCAAGAACCAATTATAAGACCACAAGGTGGAACAACAATTCCTACCCCAGTTAAAGAACCAACTGTAAAACCCGCGCCAAAACCGAAAAAAGAAAGTATATTCTCAGAATTACTTGATAAACCAAAGAAAAAAGTTCAAAAACCAAAACAAACTGCAACTTCAATATCAACGATTAAAAATAGAGTTGTAGTTATTGACCCTGGACATGGTGGTTTAGATACAGGTGCATTAAGAGGCTTAACACTTGAAAAAGATTTAACTTTAAGCATAGCTTTAAAAGTAAAAGAGATATTAAAAGAAGCTGGGATGAAAAAAGTTTTAATGACAAGAAGTGAAGATAAAACATTGTCATTAAAAGATAGGGTTGAATATGCAAACAGAAAAGACGCTGATATATATGTAAGTATTCATATAAACGCCAGTGTAAAATCAGAAATAAAAGGTATTGAAACACACTACTATACACAAAGTGGATATAAAGTAGCACAAGTAATTCACGAAGAACTTTTAGACAACGTTGATGCTGAAGATAGAGGCTTGTTCAAGTCTAAATTTTATGTTATAAATCACACAAAGGCGCCCGCTGTACTTTTAGAACTAGGATTTATCTCTAATGAACAAGAAAGAAGTTCATTAAC
>CAZNLZ010000290.1:0-2036 GCA_964574225.1 uncultured Muribaculaceae bacterium
AAGCCAAACACATATCAGGATGTCCTGGAATGCATTTTGGAGCTATTTGTGGTTTTTCAACAAAACCTGTTAATCTCCATTCATCATCAACCTCGATTATTCCAAATTCACTTGCTTCTGAAATAGGAATCGGAATAGCAGAAATAGTTAATGCTGCTTCTTTGCTTTTATGAAATCTCATCATTTGAGAAACGTCCATTCTATATATATGGTCACCACCAAATACGCACACATATTTTGGACCTTCATCATTAATATGCGCTAAATTTTGATAAACCGCATCTGCAGTTCCTTTATACCAATTGCCGTCAGTTCTCATTTGCGCTGGAACTAAGTCAATATATTGTCCCAAAATTGGTGACACAGGCCAACTTCTTGCGATATGTTGGTTTAATGAATCTGATTTATATTGAGTCAAAATTTTAATTTTATAGAAACCAGAATTGATAAAATTATTAATTACGAAATCAATAATTCTATATCTTCCGCCAAAGGGAACTGCTGGTTTTGCTCTGTCTCGAGTTAGTGGAAATAATCTTTTGCCTTCACCGCCTGCTAATATCATTACAAGTGCTGTATCAAGTGCCAATTTTACCTCCTTTAGTCGTCATTTAGGCTCAATACTGCCATAAAGGCTTCTTGAGGAACTTCTACCCTTCCAACGGCTTTCATACGTTTTTTACCACGTTTTTGTTTTTCTAATAATTTTCTTTTACGGGAAATATCACCGCCATAACATTTATCAAGTACGCTTTTTCTCAACGCTTTGATGTTTGTTCTTGCAATAATTCTACCGCCAATTGCTGCTTGAATTGCAACTTCAAACATTTGTCTTGGGATGATTTCTCTTAATTTTGATGTTAGTTTTTGACCAACATAAAATGCGCTATCTTTATGAACAATTGCGCTTAATGCGTCAACTATTTCACCAGCAAGTAAAATGTCTAATTTTTGAAGGTCAGAACGTTTATAATCACTAAATTCATAATCTAAACTTGCATAACCCTTTGAACGTGATTTTAATTGGTCATAAAAATCTGTAATAATTTCACTTAATGGAATTTCATAGTGAAGTGAAACTCTAACTTTATCAATATAAGTCATATTTAGGAAAATGCCACGTTTAGATTGGGCTAATTCCATTAATAAACCAACAAACTCATTTGGTGTAATTATTGTTGTTTTTACATATGGTTCTTCAATATAATCTCTAAATTGAGCATCTGGAAGATTTGAAGGGTTGTCAATTTCAACAATTTCACCATTTGTTTTATGGACCTTATAAATTACGCTAGGTGCTGTTGTTACAAGCGTTATACCGTATTCTCTTTCTATACGTTCTTGCGCAATTTCCATATGAAGCATACCTAAGAATCCACAACGGAAACCAAAGCCTAACGCTGATGAAGTTTCTGGTTCAAATGTAATACTTGAGTCATTTAATTTTAATTTTTCTAATGCTTCTTTTAAATCTTGGTATTGGTCATTATCAACAGGATACATACCTGAGAAAACCATAGGCAACGCTTCTTTATAACCACCTAATGGTTCTTGCGCACCATTTTCAACAGTTGTGATAGTATCACCTACAAAACGGGTTACTTCTTTAATTGAACAACCCATATAGCCTACGTCACCTGTTTTTAATCCTTTAACAGGAACTCTGTTTGGATTTAAATATCCAAGTTCTGTAATTTCATATTCTTTGCCAGACGCCATAAACTTAATTTTGTCACCAAGTTTAATATTTCCGTCAATAACCTTGAAGAAACAAAGTGTTCCTAAGTATTGGTCATAAGCACTATCAAATACTAATGCTCTTAACGGTTTATCAGATGTATCTTCTGGCGGTGGAACAAAATCAACAACAGCTTCTAAAACATCTTCAATACCGATACCTGCTTTTGCACTAACAGGAATTGCCATAGAAGCGTCAATTCCTAAAACTTCTTCAATTTCTGCTCTAACTCTTTCAACATCGGCAGAAGGAAGGTCAATTTTATTGATAACAGGAATAATTTCCAAATTTTGTTCAA
>CAZNLZ010000291.1:0-2022 GCA_964574225.1 uncultured Muribaculaceae bacterium
GTTTGGTCAAAATATGTTTTAAATCTTTTATTTGCAACTTCTTCTGTGTCATCATCACGTCTGGTTAGTTCACCGCCACATTTTTCGCATTTTGTTACATCGGTCATTTTCATTGTTTTAATATTAAAAATTGCTCCACATTTTGCGCAAGAACGTCTATTTACAAGTCTTTCTACAAGTAATTCTTGTGCTACATCAAAATAGAATACTGTAGGTTGAACGTTATTATCTTTATCAACATCTTTTAGTATATCATCTAATGCGTATGCTTGCTCTAAACTTCTTGGATATCCGTCTAGAATAAATCCATTTTTACAGTCTTCTTGTAATAATCTGTTTTTAATTATTTTTGAAACAAGCTCTATTGGAACTAATTGTCCTTTTTCCATAAAACTATTAGCCAATTTACCCTCTTCGCTTCCTGTAGCGATTTCTGCTCTTAAAAGTGAACCTGTATCGATATGAGGTAAGTTAATGTCTTTTGCTAACATTTTAGTTTGTGTGCCTTTGCCACTTCCTGGTGGGCCGATAAAAATAAATTCTTGTTTCATTGTATTATACCTGTTTCACTAGTTTCTTTATAAATTATATCACATCAAAAAAAATGAGCCTCTTTCGAGGCTCATCTTTTTTATTATTGTTTTAGGAAACTTTCATAATTCTTTGGTAAGAGGTTTGTTCTCACTTGGTTAATAAAGTCTAAAGCAACCCCAACCATAATGATTAATGATGTAGCTCCTATACCTTGTAGTGTTGTAATACCTGTTAAATCACACGCAACAGAAGGGATTAATGCGATAATACCTAAGCTAAATGCACCAATAAATGTAGTTTTGCTTAAAATTTTATCTAGTGCTTCTGCTGTTGGTTTTCCTGGCTTTATACCTGGAATTGATGAACCATATTTCTTTAAGTTGTTTGCAATTTCTTTTGGTTGCAAGTTTGGAATAATTGATGCATAAAAGAATGTTAAACCAACGATTAGTAAGAAATAAATTGCATTATACGCAATTCCTGATGGATTTAGGAAATTAGAAACTGAAATAATAATATTTCTTAGTGTTTCATTTACAATATTTGCTTGTCCAACAAGTCCAAGAATTGTTGTTGGGAATAATAAAATAGCAATAGCAAAGATAATTGGCATTACACCACCTGGGTTAAGTTTAAATGGAATAAATGTATTTGTTCCACCATATACTTTGTTTCCAACTTGTCTTCTTGGATTAACAATAATTACTTTTCTTGCAGCTTCGTGTTGAATAACAATAAAGAACATTGTTGAAATGAAGATTGCTAGAAGCATTATTAATCCAGGTTGCAGTGCAGAATTACCTTGAACTAAAGTTGCTGTTTGTCCAACATAAAATGGGATTTTTGAAATAATACCGCAGAAAATCAACATAGATGCACCGTTTCCGATACCTCTTTCTGTCATTAATTCCGCCATCCACATTGTAAATGCAGATCCTGCTGTTAATATAACGATTGAACCTACCGCAAATGCGTATAAGTTAACATCTGGCATAATTGCGCCGCGTGCTGTTTTCATAAGATATACAACAAATACTAAAGATTGAAGTGCTGCGATGATGATTGTAAATACACGTGTGTATTGTGATATTTTTCTTCTTCCTGCTTCACCTTCTTCTTTTTGCAACTGTTCAAGATGAGGAATAACAACCGCTAATAACTGCATAATAATTGATGCTGTAATATATGGTCCAATCCCTAAAGCAATAATAGATACGTTCCCAAGTGCTCCGCCTGAGAACATATCTAAAAAGCCTATCAAATTGTTTGTTGCAGCTAAATTTGCAAAGTTTTGAGCATCAATACCAAATAATGGTAATTGTGCGCATAATCTAAATACAAAAATCATTGCAAGAGTAAATAATATTTTATTTTTTAATCCTGCTATGTTTAAGTTAGATAGCATTGCCTGCAAATTTTGTTGATTTGGCGTATATTGTTGCATTATACTAACTGAGCCTTTCCACCTGCTTTTTCAATTTTTTCTTT
>CAZNLZ010000292.1:0-1983 GCA_964574225.1 uncultured Muribaculaceae bacterium
CAAATGAAACAGGAACAAGATGAACAAAATTAATGTTTTTGTTGAAAATACCTATGAAGATTATGATATAGATGAAGTAAAAGCGTATAATGATACGTTAAAAATCACAAATTTCTTATTTGCTCAAAAGTCTGTTATGAAAAATTCTTGTTTGGCAAATGAAGAATATGAACAGGTTTTCTTTGATATTGTTTTTATGAATAATGATGAAATTCATAAGGTGAATAGAGAATACAGAAAGAAAGATTCTCCGACAGATGTTATAACTTTTGCAATGTTTGCCGATTCTCCAGAAGAAGAAAGATACATTTTTGATGGAGAGGTGCACCTTGGTGAAATTATGGTTTCACTTGATAAAATTGAAGAACAGGCAAAAGAAAATAATGTAACTTTTGATGAGGAATTGCATTATATTATAGCGCATGGTGTTCTTCATCTTTTAGGGTTTGATCATCAAACAGAACCAGAATATAATTTTATGGTTGAATATCAGAATAAAGCAAAGGCGGCAATTAATGACAAAGTATAAAGCTTCAAATTTTGTTGAAAGTTTTGGATATGCTTGGAGAGGTTTAAAGCTTGCTTTTAACTCTCAAAGGAACTTTGTTATTGAGGTTATTATCGCTTTTTTTGTAATTTTAGCGTCAGTATTGTTGCGTTTTGACTTCTCTGATATCGCTATACTTGTTATAATGTGCGCAATTGTGTTGATTTGCGAAATGCTAAATTCTGTTATTGAGTTTTCACTTGATGCTGTATTCAAAAATGAATACTCGAAGCTTGTTGAAATGGCAAAAGATATTGCAGCAGGAATGGTTCTTTTGGCTTCAATAACAAGCGTTATTGTGGGTGTAATTATTTTTGTTTCTAATATGCTATAAGCTATTGTTTAACTTCTTGTTTCCGTTTTTCTTTTTCTTCTCGTTTTGCGCGTTTTTTAGCTAACTTTATTTTCTTTCTTTCTGATAGCTTACAATCTTTTATTAGTGTTTTATAATATGCTTTCTTTAACTCTGTATCCTGTATCGTTTCAGCAACTTTTAAGCCTTGTTCAAATTGAGCTTTTCTTTCACCATAACTAATATTTTTTATTTTTGTTGCTGAATGGTAAATTAGAGGGATTCCAATTGGCGCTGTGATTATTAAATCTGTAAGGATAAATCCGCTTGCCATTTCTAAGTATGCGGTTTTTCGTTTGAAGTCACTTCTTGGATTAAAATACTTTTCGTGTACATAATCTTCCCATTTTGGGGGGATTGTTTCATCTGTTGTTGCATTGATTTCTGTGTTTTTTGCTAAAGAAAATTGTCCTAAAATCATTGATAATAAAACAATTCCTGTTGTGATGTTCTTTTTCATATCTTTCCCTAAAAATTCATATTAACTTATCTATTGACGGCGGTCAATACTCTATAATCAATATCTCTATAAAATAAAGACATGGATAAAACTGATTATGCATTACTCGAAAAGAAAAAATCAATTCTCCAAGTGGCTATTGGTAAGGTCATTTTGAAGAAAAGAACTGAACTTGGAAAAGGCATAAATAAGTTCTCTTTTGAATATGATATAGGTAATGGACTCTTGTCTCGTTTGGAGAATGGCAAGAGTGATGTTAAAATATCCACGCTATGGAAGCTTGCTAACGCTTTTGATATGAAATTTTCTGACCTAGCCATGCGGATAGAAGAAGAATTACCAGAAGATTTTAATTTCTATGATTAATGATTATTGTTAGTTAGATTTTTATGTTATCATTACGCTTTCGCATTACCTTGTTTCACAAGTCCGAAATTTCGCTGTCTTGAAATTTCTTTAGCTTCAGCTGTTACTCGCTAGCTATCGCAGTCGCTCGTTACGCTTTCGCATTACCTTGTTTCACAAGTCCGAAATTTCGCTGTCTTGAAATTTCTTTAGCTTCAGCTGTTACTCGCTAGCTATCGCAGTCGCTCGTTACGCTTTCGCATTACCTTGTTTCACAAG
>CAZNLZ010000293.1:0-1979 GCA_964574225.1 uncultured Muribaculaceae bacterium
AGAGGTTATAACATTGAAAGTTTATCAGTAGCTCCAACAATTGAACCAGCTTTTTCAAGAATTACTATTGTTACTGTTGGTGATGAGTTTGTTATTGAACAAATTGGTAAACAATTAAACAGATTGGTTAATACAATTAAGGTTGTTGAACTTCCTCAATCTGCTGAAAAATGTATAGAGAAAGAATTGATTTTCTGTAAAGTTACAGCAAAAGATAATGCTAGAAGTGAAATTCTGAGAATTGCAGAAATCTTTGACGCAAAGATTATCGACGTATCGACAGAAACTTATACTTTAGAGTTCTGTGGTGATGCAAGACAAGTTAAAACAATCCTAGCGTTGTTAAAACCTTTAGGTGTAAAAGAACTTGTACGCTCTGGTGTTGTAGCAATTACAAGAGAAAATCAGTTTATTAGCTTAAAATAAAAGGAGTTTTAAATGAAAAAAATATTTTCATTATTAATTATGACTGTTGCTATCCTATTTTCTGTCATTTCAGGTGTTAATGCGGCTGAATTTAAACAAGTTCAGGCTATGCATATTTTAGTTCCAACAGAAGCTAAGGCAATTGAGATTAGACAGGATATTGTTGCTGGTGAAACACAAAATGAAATTTTCAATAATTTTAGAAATGCAGCTAAAAGATATTCAACTTGTCCGTCTGGTCAAGATGGTGGTATGTTAGGTTATTTTCGTCGTGGTGATATGGTTAAACCTTTTGAAGAAGCTGCTTTTAATCTTCCAAATGGACAAGTATCACAACCAGTTAAAACACAGTTTGGATATCACTTGATATATGTAATTTCTAAAAAATAAAAAGACCGTGAAAACGGTCTTTTTTATAGGCTTAAATAATAATCTTTTAATAGTTTTGTGTCTATTTCTATATTTGGACTTTCACAAACTAAAGCACCTTTTACGTTAAATTCTTTAAATGCTTTTAAAAGGTCTTTATAATTCATATCGCTTTCTTCAAGAATTAAATGGTTCTTTTCACCTTTTACGCTATATTCAATACCCGCTAGGTGTGCGTGGAAGTTGTCAAAGGCTTCTTTGCCTAATTCATTTCCAACATATTCTAGCATTTTAGAAAATTCATCATATGTATTGAATATGCCGTTATTGCGTGCGTGAATATGTGCAAAGTCAATGCAAGGAAGTACATTTTTAAATTCTTTTGATAGTTGTACTATTTCTTCTAATGTACCCCATTGAGTTCCTTTTCCTGTTGTTTCAGGACGAACCCAAATATTATTTCCTTCTGATTCTAATGTTGAACAAATTTTTTCCATTGATTTATAAACTGTTTTATAAACTTCTTCTGGGCTTTGTTTCATATAAAATGCCGCGTGGAATGTAATGCTGTATGCCCCAATTTGTTTTCCCATTCTTGCAGTTTCTAAAATGCGTTCAATACTAGCTTCAATTTTTTCTGCTTCTTGTGAGTTTAAATTGATATAGTATGGACCATGGCAAGTTACAATGATATTTTCATCATTTGCAAAGTCTTGAACTAAGGCTTGATTTGCATCATTCATTCTAACACCGTGAACGAATTCAACTTCTAATCCATCAAGGTTCATTTCTTTAATAATTCCTAAACCTTTTTTATAGCCTTTGCCTTCTGCTGTAAGAGGTAAACCAGCTGTTAAAAAATGAAGTTTATTCACGATAGAACATTTCTCCCTTTTTTGGACCTACTCTATCCACAAAATCACGACCAGATGATATGAAATAAGCACCATATTGAACAGAATCTATGTCTAGGATATCTTTTCCGCAAGCAACCTTTAAAGAGCCTTTTGTGTCATAGATTGTTCCTGGTTCTAGCGAGTGTGATTTTTCTATCACATATGCAGAGTTTATTCGTAGGTAAGTTCCTTTATAGCAAGTCATTGCCCCAATAAAAGGATTTAATCCACGAATGAAACGTTCAATTTCTTCTGCGGATTTTGACCAGTCGATAAATATGTTTCTTT
>CAZNLZ010000294.1:0-1966 GCA_964574225.1 uncultured Muribaculaceae bacterium
AATTTCAAACCAGTATCACGTCTATCACCACCAGTAATAGCACCTGATTTTTCAAACAAGCTACCATCTAAAGTAACTAAACGGAATTTACCAATTAATCTTTTTGCGCAATCATAATCTTCAACAATTAAAGTATCACCTAATGCATAGAAGAAAGCATCTAAATACTTATCATCAAAATCAATTAGATTGATTGCGTAATCTATAACACCTTTTTCTTTTGGTAATTTTAAGCTAGATGGTGCTGGTTTCATCTTGTCTAAAGGCAAGAATGTTGCACTACCAGCTCTTGCTGATTTTAAATAATCAATACATGTACGAGCGACATCAACATCGTCAACAACAATGTTCTTCATTCTTCCACCCATCGCAACTTCTAAAGCTGTTGAATATTGTTTATCAACACTTCCTAATTGCAACAATGGAGCATGAACGCCTCTAATTTTTGCTTTTAAAATAGAATCAATAGCTCTACCAAGATTAACTTCTTCATAAGCACTTTTTTGCGCTTCAATAGTAATAATTTGTTTTTGAGCCATTTGAATATCATGCATTAAATCAGACAATTCATTTTTGTTTTTGTCCAAATTATACATAACATTTTCTTGCGCCAATTTATAATCAGCTTGTTCTTTAGCTAATTCTTCAACTTGAAGTTGAAGTTTATCTTTATTGTCTTTGAAGTTAGCTTTAAACGCAGTCAACTCTGCCAAAGATTTTTTAGCATTTTCAATATCTTTTCTACAAGAAGCCAACTCTGTTTCTAATGGAATAGTCTCTGATTTGATATTCCATTCATCTTCTTTTAATTTTTCAAGTTCTTTCTTTAAGCTGTTTCTTTCTTCAATTTGTTTATCAGCATTTTTATTTAAACCAGAAACCTCTTCTAAAATCTTTTGAAGTTCAGCCTCTTGAATTTTAATATTTTCTTCAATTGAAGCAATTTCAACCTTTTTCTCTTCAATTTTTAAATTAATTTTTTCTATTTTTTCTTTATGGTTATCAATACCATTTTTTGAATTTTCGATTGTCTTTAAATTATCATGAATGGTTTTTTCAACAGAGCTAATAGCCAAATTTTTTCTTGAAATTTGACCTTTTAATTCTTCTAATTGTTTTTTAGTCTCAATCTGCTCTGCTTCACCATTATTTTTTACAAGTTCAGAAATTTCTTTATATCTTTCTTTAATTTCAGAAAGACTATCTTCTAATTTTTTAAGGTTATTTTCTTCTTCTTTTTTCTTTTTATTGAACTCTAAAATATTTTGATGAGCTAGCTCTAAATTTCTTTTAATATCAAAATATTTAACAGTTGTAATTTGACTTTCCAATTGGAATTTTTCTGTTTTTAATTTTTGATACTTTAATGCGGTTTCTTTTTCTTGAGCCAATCTTTCAATAGATGATTCAATTTCTGTCAAAATCAAATTAGCGTTTTCAACTCTTTCTTCAACAGTTAAAAGCTCTTCTTGGGCTTTATCAATTCTTCTATTAAAATCAGCAATTCCAGCAATTTCATCAATGATTTTACGTCTTTCAACAGTTGAACAATTTGTAATGCTCATAACGTCGCCTTGCATCATAACGTTATAGCTGTTTGGCGTAATACGATATTTTTCAAGACGTGTATGAATTTCTGTCAAAGTTGAAACTTGGTCGTTTAAATAATAAACACTATTAAAACCTTGAGAAGATTTTCTGATTTTTCTTCCAACGCTAATAGATTCTTCTTCACCATTTTCAGGCTCAAAAACAACCTTAACAAAAGCCTCATTCCTTTTTGTATGGGTAGAGATAAAATCTGATAGTTGTTCTGTACGCAAGTTTCTAGCACTAGCCAAGCCTAGCGCAAACAAAATACTATCGATGATATTACTTTTCCCCGAACCATTTGGACCCGATATCGTAGTAAAGCCCTTTAAAAACGGGATAGTCATATCATTTGCAAAAGATTTAAAGTTGTCGA
>CAZNLZ010000295.1:0-1958 GCA_964574225.1 uncultured Muribaculaceae bacterium
AATAATATAGTAATATTTATAATATGAAAATACTTTTTGTAACAGATTTATATCCAATAGGTGAAGAGAAAATAGCAAAAGCCCTATTTTATTTTGTGCAAGAATGGCAAAAAATGGGGCACGAAGTGGATGTAATAAGAGCAAATTTTATATCTAACACTCTATTGCGTGGCAGAAAGATTATTGAAGAAAAATTGTATGAAGAAAACGGAATTAAGATATACAACTTGAACTTTCATACACCGTTTTTCTTTAATGTTTATGACAAACTACCAAAAGAATTTTCATTAAAAAATTATGATGTAATGATTTCCCATATGCCTTGTGGCGCATTAATGGCACAAAAATTGTTAAAACAAGAAAAAATAAAATATATATGTAGCGTTCACGCTTCTGACATAACTGTTTTAACAGACATAAAATATTTACCATTTAGAAATAGTTTGAAAAAAGCATATAAGCTTGCCAATAAAATTTCAGCAAGAAGTCCAATATTAAAAAGCAAAATAGAAAAAATCATTCCAAACAATAAAACATTTATAGCTTATTCTGGAATTGATATTGAACCAATAGAAAAACCTTTAAATAAAGACCTAACAATCACAACTGTCGCTTCTTTAATCAAAAGAAAAAACATTGATGTAATTATAAAGACAATCAATGAAATGCCTAATTTAAAACTAAATATTATTGGCTGTGGAAAAGAAGAAAAAAAGTTAAAAAATCTTGTTAAAGGTTCAAACATACAATTTTTAGGACAATTACAAAGACCATTAGTCATTGAACAACTTAAGAAGTCAGATATTTTTGTACTTCTAAGCGATAAAGAAACTTTTGGCTTAAGTTATTTAGAAGCAATGGCAACTGGCAATATTGTTGTTGGCAGAAAAAATGATGGTATAGACGGAATTATCAACAATAATGAAAATGGATTTTTAATCACCCCAAATAAAAAAGAACTAAAAGATTGTATAGAAAAAATTATTTCTATAGACGAAAAAGGAATTGAAGAAATCAAAAAAAATCAAAAAGAAACAATCGAAAAATATACACAATATAATGCTGCAAAAAACTATATAGAACAAATAAACGATTAAATAATATATAAAAAAGCCTATAATAAAGTATTAAAGAAGAGAAGGAAACAAAAATGTTTAACAAGCATAAAGCTTTCACACTTGCAGAAGTACTTATAACACTTGTAATTATAGGTGTTATAGCCGCAATGACAGTACCTTCTCTTATGTCAAATACAAATCACGAAGAAATTTTGGCAAAAACAAAAAAAGCATATTCAACTCTATCTCAATGCGTTATGCGTTCTAAGTTCGATAATGGTCCAATAGAAGAATGGTATGAAATAGCAGAAAAGAAAGCTCCGAATTACTATAACTTATTTTTTAAACCATATTTATCAGGTTCTAAAAATTGTTTAGATTACAAGTCTTGCGGATATAAAAGTGTTGCTCCTTGGAAATTATTAAACGGAAGCACATATGATTGGCATATAACAAACGAAGGCAAATCAAGATTTTTCTTTTATATGGCAGACGGAACATTTGTTGCAGTACAAACAGGCTCTTATCCTTGCGTAAAATATGACACAAGCGGAAAATGTATAAAAAGCGAACTTGCTTTTGCTTCAGAACCAACTGTTATTATGGATGTAAATGGAAACAGGAATCCAAACATAATAGGGAAAGACGTATTTTTCTTAAATTTCAATAATGAAAGAGGAACTGTTCCTTATTGCAATACAAAAACAGCAAGCTATGTAAATAACAACTGCAAAAGAAAAGGTAATGGTAGTTGTTGTTTAAAGAAATTAATTGGCGATAGTTGGAAATATGACGAAAATTATCCAATATAAATTTAAAATTCCTATGTTTGTTATATAATTAATTTCGTTGCGCAAAAAAAGAAACACAAGGAAGAATGAAAAATAAAACATTAGCTGT
>CAZNLZ010000296.1:0-1944 GCA_964574225.1 uncultured Muribaculaceae bacterium
AGGACAAACGAAGTGGAACGAACGACAGCAACGAGCGAAAAGAATTTCAAGAGGCGAAATTCTGTACAAGCTAAGCTTGGTTAACGACTGCGATAGCTAGCTACAAAGCGAACAAGTGAACCTTTTAGATTCTGAAATAAATTCAGGATGACAGTAGGCAAACTTAGTGAGCCTGTATGCGAAACACAGTGTAGCTGAGTGACAACTATATGATTTCTAGATTGCTTCGTCGTTTCTGTCTTTGCAATAAAGCTGATATAATTCTGAGGCTTTTGCCGAAGAATCGCAAAAAATATAAAGACAATGAGATACTTCGCTTCGTTCAGTATGACATATTTTATTTTCTGTCATTCTGAAGAGCAAAGCGAGTTCAGAATCTTTCCAGATTACAAATTTAAGCATTTTTTCTAGTAATCAGATTCTGATTCTGAATTACAAGTTTTTCTAGATTGGCACAAAAATCAAAGATTTTCTCGCAATGAGATAAAATCAGAACTCTGATGTTTTTGTAGGGTTCTTAAATTTAGTAATGTTTGATTGGAACAATAGTTCAATAGTACCAACAGCACCGTTTCTGTGTTTTGCTAGAATTACTTCTGCCTTACCTTTATTATTCACATCATCTTTATTATAATATTCATCACGATAAATAAACATTACAATATCAGCGTCTTGCTCAATCGCACCAGAATCACGAAGGTCGGACATCATAGGTCTTTTATCTGGTCTTGATTCAACCCCACGAGATAATTGTGATAATGCAATAATTGGCACATCAAGCTCACGAGCTAAACCTTTTAATGAACGTGAAATTGCAGAAATTTGTTGGTTACGGTCGTTAGGATTTCCGCCACCTTCCATTAACTGTAAGTAGTCAATTACAATCAATCCAAGTTCTTTTTCTTCCATCATTAAACGGCGACATTTTGCCTTAATATCGATAGAAGTAATACTTGAAGTATCATCAATATAAATTCTTGCTTCAGAAAGTCTTGTCATTGCTTCTACAAGCTTTTCCCAGTCACGTGGTTGCAAATTACCAGATGTAACTCTGTTCGCCTCAACTTCAGCTTCTGCACAAAGCATACGTTTTACAAGCTGTTGCTTAGGCATTTCTAAAGAAAATATAGCTACACCCTTTTTACCTTTCATCGCAACATTTTGAGCAAGGTTTAACGCAAAAGCTGTTTTACCCATTGAAGGACGTGCTGCCAAAATAATCAAATCTGATTTTTGAAGCCCTGATGTTATAGCGTCTAAATCATAAAATCCAGTTGTAACACCAACAAGGTCATCTTTATTGTTAAAACGCTGTTCAATTTGCTCATAGCTTGCAACAACCAAATCTTGAATACCAACCAAATCAGTTGTATCTTTTTGAGCAGCAATATTAAAAATCAGCTTTTGTGCATTGTCTAAAACATTACTTGTATCTTCATTTTCATAAGACATTGCAACAATTTCAGAACCAGCACTAATTAATGCCCTTTTTATTTCTTTTTCTTGAATAATTTTAGCGTAAAACTCAATATTTGCAGTTGTTACAACATTCAATGCCAAATCGTTGATATAAGAACGACCACCTGCGGTATCTAGTTCTTCCTTGTTCCTTAAATGTTCAGAAACAGTAACGATATCGATAGGTTCATTCTTGTTAAAAAGTTCTAAAACAGCTGCATAAATAACCTTGTGTGCAGGTTTATAAAAGCTTTCAGGCTTTAAAAGTTCAACAATTCTACCCAAAGATGTAGGATTAACCAAAATTGCGCCAAGAACAGCCTCTTCCGCTTCAATACTTTGCGGAAGCAACTTGAGCATATTTGCATCATTTTGCTTTACTATTTTGCCAGCCATAACCATTCCTATTCAAGAAAACTATTGTTGTTCAGCCGCTTCTCTATCACGATTTTGAGCTGCTTCTTTAGCTCTTTTTTGTTGTGATAA
>CAZNLZ010000297.1:0-1935 GCA_964574225.1 uncultured Muribaculaceae bacterium
ATTATGAAAAAATACTTAGTTGAAATTATAGGAACATTTTTCCTTGTTTTAACTGTTGTAACTACTGCGCACGTTGGTAGTGCAATGGCTGCGTTTGCTATTGCGTCAGCTCTTATGGTAATGGTGTATGCAGGTGGACACATTTCTGGTGGTCACTATAATCCTGCGGTTTCTTTAGCTGCTTGTATGCGTGGTGCTTTAGAAAAGAAAGAATTGCTTCCTTATATGGTTGCACAATTAATTGGTGGTGCTTTAGCTGTATTAGTTCTTAATTTGGAAGTTGGATTTGATGCTGTTTCATTTGAATCATCAACATTTGCATTAAAAGGTTTATTAATTGCTGAGTTCTTATTTACTTTTGCATTATGTTATGTTGTACTTCAAACTGCTACAACAAAAAATACTGCTGGTAATTCATATTATGGTTTAGCAATTGGTTTTACTGTATTAGTTGGTGCTTTAACGGTTGGTGGTGCTTTGTGTGCTGGTGCGTTCAATCCGGCAGTTGCTGTTTCAGCAGGTATTGCTAATATGCTTTCTTGGAAATTAGTTGGTTATACTGTTCTTGCTAATTTATTAGCAGGTCTTTGTGCTGCATTAACTTTCAAGTTTGTATATTCTGAAGAATAGATTTTTTATCTATAGAAAAGACCGCCTGTTAGGGCGGTCTTTTTGTTTGTTTAGTTTTTTATTTAACAACTATATTAACTAGCTTACCTGGAACAACAATCACTTTAACAATTTGTTTGCCTGCTGTTAGCTCCTTAATTTTGTCACTGTTTAATGCAAATTCTTCTAGTTGTTCTTTTGTTGATTCTGAATCAACCTCAATTTTATCTTTTACTTTTCCGTTGATTTGAACAACTAATGTAATGCTGCTAGTTTTTGCTAATGCATCTTCATAAGTTGGCCATTCGAGTTTATGAACGGAATCTTTACCACCTAAACCTTCATAGATTTCTTCTGCCATGTGAGGAAGAACTGGTGCTAATAATTTTAAGAATGTTACAACAGCAAAGCTGAATACCATTTTATCTTCTTCTGTAAAGTCTTTTTTGCTGTTCATATAGTCATAAATGGCATTTGAGAATTCTCTATATTTTGATATTACTGTATTGAATTGGAATTCATTAGAGATATCTTGAGAAATTTTCTTAACGCTCATATGAACTTCTCTTACTAAATCATTATTTTGTTTAGTTAAAGTTGAAACTTCTGGAAGTTTATAATCTAAAATAATATTTGCTTGATTTGCAGAGTATATTTTCCAAACTCTGTTTAAGAATTTGTAGCAACCTTCAACGCCTGCGTCTGACCAGTCAAAATCTCTGTTTGGTGGAGAGTCTGAAAGAATGAATAATCTTGCAGTATCTGCACCATAGTTTTGGAAGATTTCATCTGGGTCAACTGTGTTACCTTTAGATTTTGACATCTTAGAACCATCTTTTAAAACCATACCTTGTGTTAGTAGGTTTTTAAATGGTTCAGTAACATCTAATTCACCTAAATCTCTTAATGCTTTAGTAAAGAATCTTGAGTATAACAGGTGAAGAATAGCGTGTTCTATACCGCCAACATATTGGTCAATTGGTGCCCAATAATGTAAAACATCTTTATCAAATGGTTTTTCATTATTTCTTGCGTCTGTATAACGGTAGAAATACCAGTTTGAACACATAAATGTATCCATTGTGTCTGTTTCTCTTTCCGCTTTACTACCACAAATTGGACAAGTTGTATATTTGAAAGATTCAGATGTTTTAACTGGTGACATACCTTTTACGCTGAAATCAACATCTTCTGGTAATAATACAGGTAAATCTTTTTCATCAACAGGAACTGTTCCGCATTTTGGACAGTAAACAATTGGAATTGGAGTTCCCCAATATCTTTGACGAGAAATTAACCAGTCACGTAATCTATATTGAACTTTTG
>CAZNLZ010000298.1:0-1930 GCA_964574225.1 uncultured Muribaculaceae bacterium
CAAGGATTATACACTGCAAATACAATGGCTTGTTTGACTGAAGTTATGGGTATGAGTTTGCCATATTGTGCAACATCTGCAGCAGTTAGTGCTAAAACAAAACGCATTGCATTTGATTCTGGTGTTAGAATTAATGAACTGGTTGAACAAGATATTAAACCTTCTTCTATTTTAACTCGTGATGCATTAAGAAATGCGATTATCGTTGATTTGGCATTGGGTGGCTCAACAAACTCAATTCTTCACTTGTTAGCTATTGCAAATGAAGCTGGTGTTGATGTTTCGTTAAAAGATTTCGAAGAATTAAGCTTTAAAGTTCCACAAATTATTAAATTAGACCCATCAGCTTTAAAAACAATGGCTGATTTAGATAATGCTGGCGGTATTCCTGCGGTATTAAAAACAATTTATGGTAATGTTGCTGAAATGAAAGATACTGTTGGTGTTTCAGGTATTAAATTGTCTGAAATTGCTGGTGCTGATATTTGGTGTGATAACGAAGTTATTCGACCAATTTCTGACCCAGTAACATCAAATCCAGGGTTAGCTGTATTGCACGGGAATTTAGCTCCAGATGGTGCAGTTGTTAAAATTTCTGGTGTAGATAAAGAGGCTTTAGTGTTTACTGGTAAAGCAAAAACTTTTAACTCAGAAGAAGACGCAATGCAAGCCATTATGGATGATAAAATCGTTGCGGGTGATGTTGTTGTTATCCGTTATGAAGGACCAAAGGGTGGCCCTGGTATGAGAGAAATGCTTTCTCCAACATCTGCAATTGTAGGAAAAGGTTTGGGGAAACACGTTGCTCTAATCACTGATGGTAGATTCTCTGGTGGGACAAGAGGTCTTTGTATCGGACATATCTGTCCGGAAGCTCCTGCTGGTGGTATTATCGGCGTGATTGAAGATGGCGATGAAATACATATTGATATTCCAAATCGTGAATTAACTTTAAGAGTTGATAATGCAGTTATTGAAGAAAGAAGAAAACATTTTATTCCACTGCCAACAAAGGTTAAAAAAGGATACTTAAAACGTTATTCAACTGTTGTTTCTTCATCAGATAAAGGCGCAATAACAAGTATTTAGATAATAAAAAGAGAGCCGATTGGCTCTCTTTTTTTTTATTCTTTTTAGAACTATTTTTCGTCGTTCCAAGAATACATTTTTCTAAGCTCTCTACCAACTGTTTCTAATTGGTGTTCTGCTTTTACTTTTCTTGTAGCTAAGAAGTGAGCTCTGCCAGCCGCTTTGTTTTCTGTAATCCATTTACCTGCAAATGTACCATCTTGAATTTCTGCAAGAACTTTTTTCATTTCTTTCTTTGTTTCTTCTGTAATAATACGTTTGCCGATTTCATAATCACCATATTCAGCTGTGTCAGAAATTGAATATCTCATTTTTGAGAATCCACCTTGATAAATCAAGTCAACGATTAACTTCATTTCGTGGATACATTCAAAGTAAGCATTTTGTGGGTCATAACCAGCTTCAACAAGAGTTTCAAAGCCTGCTTGCATTAATGCTGTAACACCACCGCAAAGAACTGCTTGTTCACCGAATAAGTCAGTTTCAGTTTCTTGTCTGAATGTTGTTTCTAGAACGCCAGCTCTAGCTCCACCAATACCTGCAGCGTAAGCTAAACCTGTTTCTAATGCTTTACCAGTTGCGTTTTGGTGAACAGCTACTAAACAAGGAACACCTTTTCCTTCAACATATTCGCTTCTTACTGTGTGTCCTGGACCTTTTGGGGCAATCATTACTACGTCAACATCAGCAGGTGGAACGATTTGTGCAAAGTGGATGTTGAAGCCATGCGCAAATGCTAATGTTTTACCAGCTGTTAAATTTGGAGCGATTTCATTTTTGTAGATGTCTGCTTGTTTTTCATCTGGTAATAAAATCATAATCATATCAGCCATTTTTGCTG
>CAZNLZ010000299.1:0-1917 GCA_964574225.1 uncultured Muribaculaceae bacterium
ATGTAATTTAAAATTTGTTTGTGTTAGTATAAATTTGATTATGGTTAAAAATGACATGTCGAAATATACTATAGTAACACTAGAGGAAATCCCATCAACAAACAGTTATGCGCTTGAACATATAGCTGCTTTTGATGATAAATCCATTGTTTTTGCACCTCATCAAAATTCTGGTCGTGGAAGATTCGATAGACATTGGGTTTGCGATGATTCCGAAAATATTTATATGTCCATAATCTTAAAACCAGAAAATGTTACTAATTATCCTTTCCCTAACTTAACTCAATATCTTTCAGTTGTGGTTTGCAAAGTTCTTGAAAAAGAATTTTCATTAAAACCAAGTATAAAATGGCCAAATGATATATTGGTAGAAAATGCCAAGATATCGGGAATTTTGGCTGAATCTTGTATGTCAAATAATAAAATTGAAGGTATTGTTTTAGGTCTTGGTTTAAATGTTAATCTAAAAAAAGAAACTTTAGATAACATAGACCAAAAGGCAACATCTATCGGAGTTTTAACAGGACAACAATATGATGTTGAAAAAATACTTAGAAAAATTTGTGATGAATTTTTTGAAAATTATGACGCTTTTGTGAAAGGCGGTTTTGAATATATTAAGACTGAGTACATCAACAGATGTGGGTTCTTAGGAAAGAATATCTTAATTAGAGAAGCTGGAGAAAAGAAGCCATATTTTGCGAAATCAATAGATGATGAAGGACTAT
Organism: uncultured Muribaculaceae bacterium; assembly: GCA_964574225.1. Taxonomy (GTDB): domain Bacteria; phylum Cyanobacteriota; class Vampirovibrionia; order Gastranaerophilales; family Gastranaerophilaceae; genus Avigastranaerophilus. The sequence continues at coordinate 729 of CAZNLZ010000299.1, forward strand.
TGGTTGCGGTTGATGAGTTTAGTAAAGAATGTAAGATAATAACAGGAGACGTTTTATGTTAAATGACGGAATTGCAACAATGGCTGTTGGAATGGGAACAGTTTTTAGTTTCTTAGTTGTTCTTTGGGCAGTTGTTGCTTTATTGGGAATTGTTGTTAGTTATTTAAACAAATTATTTCCAGCAGAAGTTGAAGCTGTGAAAACTGCAGTAAAAAATGTGGTTGGTGACGTTGATGTGGCTATCGCTGTTGCCGCAGCTAAACTAAAAAGATAGTTAGGGTAGATTTAGATATAAAGAGGGAAAGAAAATGGCAAAAAAATTAATTAAAGTTATGGATACTTCTTTCAGAGATGGTTTCCAATCTATCTATGGCGCTAAAGTTCTTGTTGATGACTTCATTCCTGCTTTACAAGCAGCAGTTAATGCGGGTATCAAACATTTTGAAACAGCTGGTGGCGCTAGATTTCAAGCTCCTATTTTCTTCTGCAATGAAAATGCATTTGAAACTATGGATAAAATCAGAGCAGCAGTTGGCTCTGATGTAAAATTACAATCATTATCTCGTGGTGTTAACGTTGTTGGTTTAAATTCACAACCACGTGACGTTATCGACTTACACGCTAAAATGTTTGCAAAACACGGCGTTAATGTTATCAGAAACTTTGATGCATTAAACGACGTTAACAACTTAATCGATTCTGCAAACAGCATTAAAAAACACGGACTTGATCATGAAGTAACAATCACAATGATGGAACTTCCATATGGTTGTGAAGGTGCTCATGATGTTGCTTTCTATGAAAGAGTTTTAAGAAACATATTAGATGCTGGTATTCCATTTGATTCTCTATGTTTCAAAGATGCTTCTGGTACATCAAATCCAAGAAAAGTTTACGAAACAATTAAAATGGCTCGTGAAATTCTTGGTCAAGATGCTCACATTAGATTCCACTCTCACGAAACAGCTGGCACAGGTTTAGCTGCATATTTAGCTGCTTTAGATGGTGGCGCTGACGGTATCGACTTAGCTATGAAACCAGTTTCTGGTGGTACAGGTCAACCAGATATTATTTCTATGTGGCACGCATTAAAAGGTACTGAATACGATTTGGGTTTAGATATTCAAAAAGTTATGGAAACAGAAGAAATCTTCAAAGAATGTATGAAAGATTATCCTCTAGATCCTAT
>CAZNLZ010000300.1:0-1892 GCA_964574225.1 uncultured Muribaculaceae bacterium
TGTTTCAACTATTCCAACGCTGTTTTGCATTTAGTTATCCTTTATGAACGAGAAATCTTAATTGCATTATCAATATCTTCAATGATATCGTCGATATTTTCTAAACCAACTGACGCTCTCATAAAGTCGTTAGTAATGCCTGCTTTGATTTTTTGTTCTTCGCTTAATTGGCGGTGAGTTGTTCCTGCTGGATATGTTATAACAGAGTGAACGTCACCTAAATTTGTTGCGTGAACAAATAGTTTTAATGCTTCAATGAATTTTGTTCCGTCACCATCAACACCGAATCCAATTAAAGAAGAACCACCTTTTTTTAGATATTTTTGTGCTGATTCATAGTCTGGACTGCTCTTTAATAGTGGATAGTTAACGAAATTAATGTGAGGATGTTTCTCTAGATATTGTGCAAGTTTTAATGCATTTTCGCAGTGTCTATCCATTCTTACGTGCAATGTTTCAATACCTAATTGAGTTAAATATGCATTAAATGGGCTTTGGCAACAGCCTAAGTCTCTCATTAAGTGAGTTCTTGCTTTCACAATAAATGCAGCTTCACCGAATGTTTGATTATAGATTACTCCGTGATAGCTTTCATCTGGTGTTGTGAACATTTTAAATTTGTCATTTTGAGCCCAGTCAAATTTGCCAGAATCAATTATTGCACCACCCATTGCATTGCCGTGACCAGATAAATATTTTGTTGTTGAGTGAACAACAATGTCTGCCCCGAATTCAATTGGACGGCATAAGTATGGTGTTGGAACAGTATTGTCAACAACTAATGGAATGCCGTGTTTGTGTGCAATATTTGCTAAGCCTTCAATATCTGCAACTTTGATACTTGGGTTGCCAAGAGTTTCTGTATAGATACATTTTGTTCTTGGTGTAATTGCCTTTTCGTAGTCTGCTAAGTTATCAGAGTTAACAAAAATAACATTAATACCCATTTGTTTTAGTGTTTTTCCGAAAAGGTTATATGTTCCGCCATAAATTTTATCTGTAGTAATGATATCATCGCCGGCTTCTGCTAAGTTTAGCATTGTTATTAATACTGCAGCTTGACCTGATGATGTTATTAGTGCCCCTACACCACCTTCTAGTGCTGCTAATCTTTTTTCTACCATATCCCAAGATGGGTTTGATATTCTTGTGTAGATGTCACCTGGCACTTTTAAATCAAACAAATCTACTGCGTGTTGTACGCTATCAAAACTGTAAGCTGTATTCGCATATATTGGTGTAGAGACTGCATTGTTTTGTTTTTTTAAATCGATAAATCCACTTACGGCTAATGTTTCAAATTTCATGTATAACCCTTTCAAATCATTTATTTAATTATATATAATTTTGGATAAAAAAAGAAGCGGTTTTATCCGCTTCCTTTTTTTAATTTTTCTCTTTTATCAGATTTGTTATTACTGCTGCAATTACTAAGGTTATTGCACCGATAAAGAAAGCATATTCCCAATGGTAGTTTATACCTGATGGGATTTCATAAGCACATTGGCTGATGAACCAAGCAAGTAAAGTACAAACTAGTACTTGAGGACCTGCAATAAAGATATTAAAGATACCCATTACAGAACCTTCAGAACCTTTTTGGATGAATTGAGATAGCATTGCAAACGGAAGAGCCAAAATGCTTGCCCAACCAATACCTGCAATTGCCATACATATTAAGATGAATGCTGTATTTGTTGTGTATAATCCCATACCAACAAATGCAAATGCTAATGTTAACAATGAAATAAAGTGTACTTTTTTGTTTCCAAATTTTGTTGATAATAAACCAATTGGAATTGAAACTAAGAAACAAATTAAGTTTTGAATTGCAAAACAGATTGATGAAAAGTTTGTTGCTTGGCTTATTGTTGCTGTATATGAATTTTTAA
>CAZNLZ010000301.1:0-1885 GCA_964574225.1 uncultured Muribaculaceae bacterium
CAGAAGACCAACTAAGAGAATTACATTTAAGATTAACAACAAAAGTTAATTAGTTAGTTTTAAATTAGGCTAATCCTGTGTTATTATAGGGTTAGCCTTTTTAAATTTAAAATTAGGTTACGGGGAAATGGAAGACGAATTAATTAAACAAGTTTGGGACGAAGTCCTTGCTATACTTAAAGATACTATTGGTGAACCTACATATGGAACTTGGATTGTTCCTTTAGTTCCACATTCTTTGGATGATAATTGTTTTTGTGCATTAACAGGTCAAAATTTAGCTGTTCAAATTTTACAAAAAAACCAAAAAGATATATCTGGTGCGCTTTCTAAAGTGTGTGGAAGAGAAGTTAATTTTAAAATTGTTTATGATGAAAATCTAAAAAGACAGATTGAAAAAGAACGCAAAAATGCAAAAAAAGAGGAAGATAAAGAACTTATACAAAGTTTAGAAAATAGAATTCTTAATTCTTCTAAGTATGATGGTTTAAAACAAATGCAATCTGATTGCAGATTAAATCTAAAATATAAATTTGATAATTTCGTAGTTGGTGCAAATAATAAGTTTGCCCATGCTGTTGCTTATGCTGTTGCTAAAGACCCTGGAAAACAATATAATCCATTATTTATTTATGGTGGTTCTGGGCTTGGTAAAACTCACTTGCTTCAAGCAATTGGACATGAAATTATGTTTAGCAAGTCTAAACTAAAAGTGAAATATATTAAAGCTGAAGAGTTTATTAATGATTTGATTAATTCTATCGCTAAGGGTATGGATAAAGTTGGCGATAAGAACAAAAAGATGAATGAGTTTAGAAATAAATACAGAAATGTTGATGTTCTTTTGGTTGACGATATTCAATTAATTGAAGGTAAGGCAAGAACAGAAGAAGAAATGTTCAATACTTTTGAAAGCTTGCATAATGCTGGTAAGCAGATTGTATTTACATCGGATCGTTCTCCTGATAAGTTTGAGAATACTCCAGATAGGCTTAAAACACGTTTTCAAATGGGTTTATTGGCTGATATTCAGGTGCCAGATTTGGAAACAAGAATGGCTATTTTAACCAAGTTGGCTAACGATAATAATGTCAGAATGGGTGCTGAAGTTATTGAGTTTTTAGCTTCTGTTTACAACAAAAATATAAGAGAACTAGAGGGAGCTTTCAACACAATTAGTGCATATACATCTATAAATGAAATCCCAATTACAGTTGAGGTTGTTAAAAAAGTTATTGGATATAACGAAAAGCGTAAAACATTGACTGTTGATGGAATTATCGATATTGTAGCAGGTTTTTATAATGTATCTGTTGATGATGTTAAAAGTACAAGCAGAGGTTCTAAAATCGCTAATGCTCGTCAAGTTGCTATATATTTAGCAAAAGAAATGACTGGTGAAAGTTTCCCATATATTGGTGATTGCTTCAATAGAACACATACAACAATTATGTATTCTCACCAAAAAGTTAAGAGTGATATAGCTGTAGATAGACATTTAGCACAAGATATTACAGAATTAACTGCTATGATTAATTCATAATTAATTGAGACTAAATGCTAATTGTTACTCTAGAACCTTCTTTGTGGTAGTTTCCGCCGCCACAGATAGTTTCGATAACTTTTAATAAAAATTCTCTTGGGGCTTCCATTTGGTTAATATAAAATTCTTGGTTGCCTAAATGTCTTATTTTAATGATAGCTTTACCTGTTTTATCGGCAGGAATGTATAATGAAGCTACTTCCATATCTAAAAGTTTTTGTTCAATCTCATCATTATAACCTTGAGCAAGTTCTGGAAGAGTTCCTTTAATTGCAATAATTCTACCTGTAAACAAAGGTACATCTTTTTCTCTATGCAATGCTTTTGGCTTATCTTTCATAT
>CAZNLZ010000302.1:0-1862 GCA_964574225.1 uncultured Muribaculaceae bacterium
TATTATACCGGTGATTAACTTTACAAGTCCATCAAATCGATATGATATTAGTTGTTGTAAGTAACTGTCACGTTTAATTTCCATGGTTCTACACCTTTCATTGAAAATTTTAGCCCATAAAGGCTATTTTCTTCAATTATTATACTTGCTAATTGAGATTGTTTCAAGGGGTTTTTTGAAAATTATTGCCCATATGGGTTGAAATATTCATTAAAACAATTCAAATATCCATAATTTTTGTGTCATAACTCGTACGCGAACTCGCGACAAAGTCGCTCAACACGGGCTAGCGCCCTCTGTTCCTCAAAGTATATCTCCGCGATGCACGTCAGCGACCTGCGTTCAGGGGAAGGTCGGTAACCTATCTTCGTCCTAATATGTAATTCGTTTCAAAAAAAACGCACGCGTGTGTTTTTCGTGCGTTTTCGCGTGCGTTTATGAAAGCTTTTCCATTTCATCCTAACCACATTGGTGAGAATGTGGTTAGGATATATGCATTTAAGAATAAAATTTTTGATTTTTACTCTTAGTTTTTTCTGGTTCAGGTCCTTTTAATTTACCGTTTTCAAGCAACTTATCCAAATAATGTTAAAATATGACCGTTCTAAGCCAAATTGTTTCATTTTCTCACTTGCTGATTTAGGCACTTGGCAAAACACCAAATTTGTTTCATAACATTTTGATCATTATCATGGTCACTATCTTGGTCACTTTGCTCATGATGTTGACCATCATTTCTTAACAACTCCAAATACCTATTCCAAATATGATAAATTATATCTTGCCAAATAAGTATGTAATCATAAATGGTTCATTTCTTCCAAAAAAGGCTGATAATTGGTTATTAACCGTTCTTAGATATGTTTCTTTGTAACCTTTCTTAATTAAATCATTTTGCCACTCTCGTACATGCGTTGCTTTTATCTCTGTAACAACTTATAACTATGCCCAAGGCTAATCCCCAGCATATCCGCACACTCTTGTGCTGTTAAATACAATTTTTCCATGCCTTGTCTCCTTTCTTTTTGTTGACTTTGTATGTATACTCTGTTACAATATCACAAAGAAACAAATCAATATCTTTTATATCGCATGCGGTATACATATTTGTAATCCTTATGATACCATGTTGTTTTATTGCTGTCAATATTTATATTTGCATTAGGGGGACATATGACTGTTGGAGAAAAAATAAGAAAAATACGTCAACTACGTGGATTAACCCAAGTTCAGCTTGCCGACTTGGTAGGATTACCTGTTGGAAGAATAAAGCAGTATGAGATTAATGTACGTAATCCAAAACTATCTCAGCTAGAAGAATTTGCTAAAGCACTTGGTGTAACAACAGAGTATCTAACAAACCATAACACAGATACATACAGTGATATAAAGCACATTTTGTTAGAATTAGAAGACACCTACGGTTTGCAAATAACTGAATTTGACGGACATTATGTACTTCAATTTAATGATAGAGAAATGGCTCAATTTTTAGCCGATTGGTGTAAAGCCAAACATGGTTCTAACGCCAATTCCGATACCTTAAAACAATATGAACTTTGGAAAGCCACCTATCCACTTAATAATTTGAACTCTATGGCATCCAAGCTACAGGCAAAAAGAAAAGAACTATCCGAAGAATAGTCCTTCCTATAAAACAATGCCAAATCAATGCCAAAAGATATAAGAAAAGCCTTGAAACCCAGCATTTATGCAGGTTTCAAGGCTTTTAACATTCTATTCGAACTCGCAAAGTTTGATGTTTTAGATATTGTTTTTCATTAATTTTCTATACATATTTGTATTGTAAATCTAGGTTTTTGTCCCTATTCCATATTGTTCTGACTGCTTTTAGTACCATT
>CAZNLZ010000303.1:0-1819 GCA_964574225.1 uncultured Muribaculaceae bacterium
GTAGTCTCGACAATAAAAAAGACTTCCGAAGAAGCCTTTAAATGGTGCACTTGGAGAGACTCGAACTCTCGACCAATTGATTAAGAGTCAACTGCTCTACCAACTGAGCTACAAGCGCATCCGCAAATTATTATTATACAAACATGTTTTTTATACAAGTTTCGTTTTTTTATTGCATGAAAAAAATTATTATTATATAATTTACTTGATTAGTTTAGTTTTTACTTTACGATTGGAGAGAAAAAATGAAAAAGATTCTAGCTATGTTCGCTGTAGTTTTCATGTTAACGTCTTTCAATGCTGCAAATGCTGACGTTTACAAAGATGTTCCAGCAGATTATTGGGCTAACAAAGAAATCACAGCAGTTGTTAATGACGGAGTTCTTTCTCTAGATAAAAAGAATTTTTATCCAGAAAATGACGTTACAAGATCAGATTTCAACACAGCTTTATTAAAAACTTTAGGTCACAGAACTGCTACAGTTTCTGAAGAAAATCCATTCTCAGACGTATGCGCTTCAAGAGCTGACTATGGTGATATCTTATTATCATCAAAATTAGGTTTAATTTACGGTTACAACGATGGCACATTTAAACCAGACAGAATTATGACTAAAGCAGAAGCTGCTTCTGTTATCAGCCATATCACAAAAGATTACAAAGGTAATGTTAAAGCTTTAAATCCATTTACAGACAAAGCTGATATTCCAGCTTGGGCAACTCGTCAATATGCAAAAACTATTGACCTTGGCGTTTATGTAAACTACCCAAATGCTGATGAATTATTACCAAACAAAAACTTAAACAGAGCTGAAGCTGCTGTATTATTACACAAATTAAAACAACAAATCGGCGCTGTTAAAGAACAATATGTAAACAAAGAAGCTCTTCTTTCTACAGAACACTTAGATGTTACTAAGAAAGCAGAAGTTGATGAAGTTCAAGTTACAACAGCTAACAAAATCGTTTTAGCTAAAAACATCATCAAAGGTTACTTCTACACATACTTCTCATCTCAAGATGCTAAAGTTGGTGATGTAGTAACATTCACAGCTAAAAATGATATCTACACAGAAGAAGGTACTTTAGTAATTCCTGCTGCTACAACAATGAAAGCAAAAATTACTTCTATCGAACCTAAAAAATGGTGGAACAAAAACGATAAAGTTACTGTTGAATTCGAAACAATGACTTTACCAAACGGCGTTACTGTTCCATTCGCTGCTGAAGTTTTAAACAACAACGGTGTATTAACAGAAAACAGATGGGTAAAACCAGTTGGTTACACATTTGGTGGTGCAGTTATCGGTGCTGGTTTAGGTGCTGGTATTGCTAACATTCCTGGTCACGATGACAGCACAGACTCTGGTGTTGCTATCGGTGCTCCTGTTGGTGCTGGTGTTGGTCTATTAACTGGTTTAACAACTCCAGGTAGAACATACAAAGCTAATGACGGCGACTATGTATGGTTAGAATTAACTCAAGACTTAGTAATTCCTAACTAGTCTTAGTTTAACCAAATTTAAAAGCCTCTTGATTCAATCAGGAGGCTTTTTTACATGGGGTTGAAATCTTTTTTTGTTCTTGTTATATTTCTATCATAAAGATAAAAGAATTAATGAAGGTGGTGAAAAGCTAATGCCAGAAGTAAGAGTAGGAGATAACGAAAGTATCGAAAGCGCTTTAAAGAGATTTAAAAAGAAAATCCAAAAAGCAGGTATCCTTTCTGAAATCAAACGTCGTGAACGTTATGAAAAACCTAGCATTAAGAAAAAACGCAAATCTGAAGCAGCACGCAAAAGACGCGTTTAATATAGAT
>CAZNLZ010000304.1:0-1814 GCA_964574225.1 uncultured Muribaculaceae bacterium
TGACCGAGCTGGGAGCAAATTTCAAGACAGCGAAATTTGCGTAGAACGGAATGAAATCTGTTAATATATGTAAAAACTATGTTATTTTATAGCATTTTGAAAAATTGATGTTCTTTCTTATATCCAAGAAAAGGACGTCAATTGATAGGTATTAATACAACAATTCCAAATGTATTTAGAAATATACATTCCCAGACAAAGGGGAAAAGGGCTTCGACTGTTAATTTTTCAAGGTCTAGTCAAGTTGAAACTTTATCTAGGGATATGAAGGCACTTCTTCCAGAGGTTGCTCAAGTTTTAATTGGTAATGATTATCTTGTTAATATGCGAAATCCTTATCTTGAAAAATTGTTGGATTCAAAAGGACAAGTTCTTATTGGGTGTAATCCGTTTTGTAATGTTCAAGTTCCGAAATTCTATAATGGTGTTTCCAATCATCATCTTATGTTGAAAAAGACACAAGATGGTATTGTTGCAGAAAATGTTTCCGGAAGTGATGATAAAGTTGCGATTATTCCAAAAAACCAGATAAAACCATTTGCAACAGGAATTGAAAATATTGAATTTGCACAAGGCAATATTGGCGATTGTTTTGTCCTTTCAGAACTTTATGCATTATCGCATTCTCCAAAGGGGCAAAAATACCTCGAAAAAATGGTATCAATTGATGAAAATGCAAATTATGTTGTAACTTTTAATAATGAAAAACCAATAACAATTCAGCCAGATGAGCTTTATGGTGAAGTTTACAAAAATGGTACGACTAAAACAGCTGTTGAAGGTGATTTGACCCTGCGTGCGATAGAAAGAGCTTATGCAAAATTAATTAAAAATTCAACAGATAGTGCTGATTTTATGCGTTTGAATAGTGGTGGTTTCCCTCAAGAAGCACTATATAGAATGACAGGTTTATCATCAACCGTGCACCCTGCAAAAAATAATACATTTTCTATTTTGCAACAAATAGAACAAAATGGAATTGAGAATTATGTATTAACTTGCTCTACTCCGTCAAAAGGCGTTTATGGTAAATATATGGATGCAGATAAAAAATTTATTTCTGCTCATGCTTATGCAATAAAAGCATTAGATACGCAAGCTGGAACAATAGAAATTGTTAATCCACATAATACTAAGGTTTCTGAAAAAATTTCTATAGATGATTTTAATAAAATGTTTGATTTTATTTATGCAGCGCAAGTGTAAATATTTTAATCAATGTAAATTTTTGTTTTTATAGCGCAAAAAATATATTTTCAGGTTTTAGTCCACATAAGGAATGTAGAGGACAAATTAATGAAAATATCACCAATTAGTGACGTTGATGTAAAAAAAATAAAAGCACAAAAATATAATTCAAACCCTGTAAATTCAACTGTTAACGAAAAACAGTATGATGCTAGTAAAATGTTTGGAGTTTACTTTGGAAAAGACTTAGTTTCTTTTAAAGGAACAGATTTTAACCAAACAATAAAAGATAATTATTTCCAATTGCCAGCAGGTTGCACTCCAGATAAGTTCCAAATGGACGCTGGAAGAGCTCTTTTAGCTGGTAAAGATGTATTAGTTGAAGCACCAACAGGTACAGGTAAAACAGCTATTGCACATTATGCTGCAACTAAAAATATGAAAGAGGGTAAAACTACATTCTATACAACACCATTAAAAGCGTTAAGTAACCAAAAACTAAATGAATTTAGAGCTGTTTATGGTGATGAAAATGTTGGGATTTTAACAGGTGATAGACGTGAAAATGTTGAAGCTCCAATAATTATTATGACAACAGAAGTTTATCGTAATATGGCTTTATCTCA
>CAZNLZ010000305.1:0-1809 GCA_964574225.1 uncultured Muribaculaceae bacterium
GTTTGTCTTATATATTTTTCAACATTATAAACAGGAATAATAACCGAAACTTTTGTATTCATAAACCACCTCGTAAGTATATTATAATATAACATTTATTTTCGTGTTAAAATTTTTATGTAGGGAGAGGTGGATAATGCACGAAATATTTGTAAAAATGAACGATTTTTTCCAAGCAATGGGGGTTCCTGGTTTAGCATTAAATTCTTTTATAGAAAGCTTTTTTTTAGTTCCACCACCTGATTTTTTACTTATTGCAATGGATTTAGCTAGTCCAAAAAATGCCTTATTTTATGCTTTAGTTTGTACAATTGCTTCTGCTTTAGGTGGCGGAGTTGGCTATGGTATAGGTTATTGGGGTGGAAGACCTGCATTTAATTGGATGTTTAGAAAAGGCGGAAAAGAAAAATTTGAAGCTGTTGAAAAGTTATATCAAAAACACGGTGTTATAGCTGTTTTATTAGCTGCATTCACACCAATTCCTTATAAAGTATTTACTATTGCAAGTGGTATTTTAAATATGAATTTTTGGAAATTTATGCTTGCAAGTTTCTTTGGTAGAGGAGCAAGATTTTTTATTGTAAGTATTGTTTTAATGTTGTTTGGTGAAGCTATTAAACAATATCTTGAATTAGTTATTATTGCTGTAACTATTGTAATTATTTTGTTCTTTGTAGTTTTATACAAAAAAAGAAAATCAATAGTTAAAACAGATGAAAATTAGTTCAATAACTTTTAAAGGTACATATAAATTATCACGCCAAGATGTAAATAATTCTCAAATGAGAAAAATTTTAGCTAAAAGAGAAAAGTTTGATATGACTTTTACTTATGGAAGTTATTTATCTAGTGAAGATAATTTTTTCATACAGACGCCAGATGAAAATAGTAATTCAACTTTTAATTTTTTAACCAAGTTAAAAATACCTTTTAAAAGCTTACAAAAAAGTGAAACATTAGATTATGAAAATATAAAATCTAGAATGGTATTATCTGGTTTTGCTGATACAACAAAAATGGTTTTAAAACCTGCTAAAACCAATGTTTTAGAACAAAAATTCAGAGAAAGTGGAAGTTTATATGTTGGTAAAAATGCACAAAATGGTTCTAAAGAAAAATACGATAAAATAAAACTTTATTTAGAAACAGGTGAGCCAATAATTGCACCTCATATTTATTTTGATACTAAAGATGATAAAACAACTTTGCATTTTCACGATGGAAGACATAGATTTGCTGTCTTAAGAGATTTAGGAATGAAGGAAATCCCTGTGGCTATTGATAAAAGTGATATTCCAACAGCTGAAAAAATATGTCTTTTTTAATTTTGAACTAAAATTTTTTTACATCGTTTTAGAATATATAATATTGTTGGCTGATTTATAGAATTAAATATCGTTTTATAATTTGAATAACTATGAAAAAAATATTACTAATATCTTTTATATTATTACTTGCAACTCCATTTAATGCCTTTGCTATTGAAGAAATAGAAAAAGGTACAACACTTTCAATGCAAGATTGTATTGAATATGGTATTAACAACAACAAACAAATAAAAATATATGAACAACAGATTAAAATGCAGGATTATAAGGTTGGTCAAAGTAAGGCTAGTTATTTTCCTACATTAGGTGCAAGCATTGGTCATGATTATGGTAATACAGATGTTGGTTACCGTGCTACTCAAAATAGAACATCTTCTGCTAGGGTTTCTTTAAATCAATTAATTTATAGTTTTGGTAAAGTTTTTTCTCAAGTAAAAATGCAAAAATTTTATAAAATTGCAGCAGAATATGACCTTCAAAC
>CAZNLZ010000306.1:0-1806 GCA_964574225.1 uncultured Muribaculaceae bacterium
GGTCTGCATTTATTGTTTGCTCAAGCGCCTGTTTTGCTTCTTGAAAAGGATTTAATACTTTTAACGTGTTAGGAGAATTGTCATTTAAAACACTTAGCAAAAAATTTCTTTCTCTTTGGTATTTCTCTTTTGTTTGCTGATAATAGTGACTATAAATTTCTGTAAAAGCTTCGATTGTTTTACTGTCAATTTGTCCATTTTGTTTGAAAAAATATTTTGCTTCTTCTTTTTCAAATTCAAGCGTTATTTTTTCATCATCTTCAAAAGGGATTTGTAATACTAGCCCATTTATTTCTTTTTTTCCTCCAATTGGAATAGCTAGAAACCTAACATTTGAAGTAAAGCTTACATTATTTGCAATTTGATAATATTTAGGATCATTTGGTGCTTTTTGAGTTTGGTTTGTGTAATTTTGATTTTCAGTATTTTTTAAATTGATTTTGTTTTTTTGAAAGTTATGAATATATACTCTTTTGTTGTTTATTTTTTCTATTTTCATGTTTTTCCTCGTACGTTGTATCTTTAAAACCTCTCAAAAATTTTTTTTGTTATTTTAGGACTTGATTTTTTATTTTTATCAAGTAATATGTATATACAAACTAAATATCGCGGGATGGAGCAGTCTGGTAGCTCGTCGGGCTCATAACCCGAAGGTCGTTGGTTCAAATCCGGCTCCCGCAACCATTTAAAATAAAGGCTTTTAGAGATTTCTGAAAGTCTTTTTTTGTGCTAAAATGAGCAAAAGTTGCAAAAAAGTTGCATTTTTATTTGTTATTTTGAAAGGCAAAGCTTAATGAAACAAAATTCTAACAATGTTATTTTAAATGAACATCAAAAAAATATAACTTGTATTTTATTAAATACATTACTGAATGAACCGGGACTTTCACTTTCATATGAACAAATTGCAGAAATGTCTGGCATTGGAAAAGCTGGTGCAATCTCAATTGGTAAATCTATTGGTAAAATATCTGAATTATGTAATCAATTAGGATTACCTTTGCTATCGGTAAAGGTTTATTCAAAAGGCAAAGGTAGGCCAGAGGATGGATTCTACAATTTATTTAAAAGAATAACAGGAAATCCTATGAATTTAAGTGAAACAGAAGCAGTCAATGAAGAATTCAAAAAAGTTTTAAATTGTGAACATTGGCAAATACTATCTGATTACTTGGATTTAGGTATAGACATGACTTCTTTTAGAAATGATGAACCTATATATCCTGATGATATTTATATGCGAAGTTCAAAAATATTTGAAGGCATTAAACAAACTGTTAATGTCAATAAATATGAAAGAGATTCATCTGCAAGACATATTTGTATTGAACATAAAGGTTCTACATGTGCCATTTGTGGCTTTGATTTTGGCAAAGTTTATGGCCAAAGTTTTCAAGGCAAAATACATGTCCATCATATTGTACCAATAAGTAAAATAAGGGAAAAATATGAACTTGACCCAATAAATGATTTAATTCCTGTTTGTCCAAACTGTCATTTAATTTTACATTCAAAAGGTAAAAATGATGCTTATACACCCGAACAGGTTAAACAATTTCTAGAAATTAACAGCCGAGCTATGTCCCAAACAACCTGATGTTTTCTTCTGATTCAATGGTTTGATTTACAATACTGTTCAGCAAGTTTACACACTTGTCATTAACTTCCGGCAATAAATGAGTGTATAAATCCATTGTCATAGTTATTGATGAATGTCCGAGCTGATATTGAACATATTTCATTGGTGCACCATTTGCAAGAAGTAAACTTGCATATGTGTGCCTTAAATCGTGGAATCTTATCTTA
>CAZNLZ010000307.1:0-1795 GCA_964574225.1 uncultured Muribaculaceae bacterium
AAGATGTAGCAGAGCCTGAATACAGCTATATAGAACAAACTATTGAAAATATTTTGGAAAAAATAAATCATATTCTTAGCTTTTCAAAAAGTTCTAACATTTATAGACAAGGTATAAAAATTGTTTTAGCAGGGCGTCCTAACGTTGGTAAATCATCATTATTTAATGCCCTTTTAAATTTAGAACGTGCTATTGTAACCGATATTGCAGGAACAACTCGTGACGTTATTCAAGAAACACTTGATATCGACGGAATTGCGGCAACAATAATTGATACAGCTGGCATTCGTGAAGATGAAAATATAAATAAAGTTGAAGCTATTGGTATCGATTTTTCTAAAAAATATGTTCAAGAAGCTGATGTTGTTTTATTTTTATACGATTTAAATGATGGCTTCACTAAAGAAGATAAAGAAATTTTTGAAACAGTACAGGAAAAAGCATTTATAAAAGTTGCAACCAAATGTGATTTAACAACAAATAAAGACCCTGAAGCTGTTTGTATTTCCTTAAAAACAGGTGAAAATTTAGCAGAATTAAAGTCACAAATTAAATCAATTGTAATGAAACAAAACCTTACTGAAGTTGAATTTATTACAAACCAAAGACAACAAAAATGCTTAGAAGAAACTAAAAATTCGCTAATCAATGCATTAATTGCTGCTCAAAATGGTGAAATTCAAGATTTAATTTCTATTGATGTAAAATCAGCACTAATGTTCATCTCAGAAGTTTCTGGCGAAGTTATAACAGATGACATCCTAACTAATATTTTTGACAACTTCTGTATAGGCAAATAGTCATTTTCTATTACCTAACATGGGGATAAAAAAAATCAAATTATAATTTAAATTTTAAATATAATTTGGTTTAAAAATATGGATTTAATTTCAACAATTTTTGATAAAAATACAAATATTATAAAAGAAGCCTTCTCCCACATAACAAAATATTCTAATGGAGAAGTAATAATTACTGATGAAAAATTAAACATAATTTTTCAAAATTCAAAATATAATTTCAAAAAAGGGAAATTTGATATTTCACTTCTTGCTTTTGATGATAAAAAGCAAAAGTTAAAAAAGAATTTTGAAAATTTTCAAAAAACAGACAAAAAACATATATTTTTAAAACTCATTTTTAAAAATGATGTTCAAAATATACCTATGGACATTCATATCTGCAAAATTTTCAATAAAAAAAATAAAATAAAAGGGTATTCAATTATTTTGCAAGATATAACACAAGAAATAAAAAACCGTATTCAAAAAGAAACTTTTATTGATATATTAACTCACGACCTTAAAAACCCAATGAGAGCCAATATTCAAATATTAGAGTTAATTTTAAATGGAAAATTTGGCAAACTTGATAACAACTTAAGAGGCATATTAGATGAGCTTTTAAACTCTTGTAAGTTTATGAACTATATGACAGATAACCTTTTAATTAAATACAAAAATGAATTTAGTTTAAATGAGCTACAAAAACAAACCTGCTCAATAATAGAACTGATTAAAGATAAAGTATACGAGCTTTCTAAAGTCTTAGAGCGAAAAAATCAAACAATTGAACTTGTTATTAATGGAAATATTAACGATATTGAAATTGACATAGATGAAATAGGGAAAGTGATAAGCAATTTAATTATCAATGCTTCAGAGCAAAGTGTTGAAAACTCTAAAATAATTATTCAAATTGAAAATATCAACAATAATATCAATATTTCGTTTTTTGATTTTGGCTATCCAAAAAACAACCAAAATCTAAATGAAATTTTTGAAGAATACATAAC
>CAZNLZ010000308.1:0-1777 GCA_964574225.1 uncultured Muribaculaceae bacterium
ATTTTTTTAGAACTTTATCATTCAAATCAATATTATTTGTTACAACCGCACAAGCAAGAACATCACCATATTTGAAACAATAACAATCCTGCACAGATGGATGTTCTTTTAAAATAGCTTCAAGCTCAATCAAAGATATTCTTTTCTCTTTTACCTTCACAATCCTATCGTTTCTTCCTTTTAAAATAAATTCTTTATCAGATATTTTTTCAATGACATCTTCCATTTTTATCATCTCTTCCATAAAGAAATCAGATTTTATAATTATACAACTATTTTCATCTGTTGAGATAGAAACACTTTCAAATGATTTAAAATTCTTACTATTATTTTTATATGCAATAGTACCAGCTTCTGTACTTCCATAAATTTCGATTACATTAGAATCTTTTTCAAAAAATCCTCTCACATTATCTTTTAATTTATCACCAGCGGTAAAAATTTTATTAGGAGCAAAAGAAAATTTTATTTGATACTTTTCCATTTTTTCCAAAAAAGAAGGTGATGAAACCAAAATATATGGTTCTTTTTTTACTATTTGTTCTGGGAACTCTATTTTTAGAGTGTTTATTGGAATACCAACACATAATGGAACCATAAAAAAGAATGTAACCCCAAACATATGTGACATTATAGTTGTTGAATAAACAGATACAAATGGTTCTATATTAAACTGTTTTATAGAACTAATTGCTTCTAATTCTAGATTTTCAAAAGTTTTTGTTATTTTCTTTGGTTGCGCTGTAGAACCAGATGTATAAAAATTTATTTTTGCTTTTTTTACATCAATTTTTTCAAAAGAAAAATCATCACTTTTATATGGTTTAGCAGGAGTAATATAATCAATATTTAGTGAAGAAAGCCTATTTTTATCCGTCAAAAGATATATTTCTTTATTTGCAAATAAAGCAGCAAAAAAGTTTATAACAAATTCAAAGCTATTATCACCAAACAAAATAACGACGTTAGCATCTTCTTTATCAAATGCTAACTTTTGAGAATACACATATTTTTTTAAATCTAAAAAAGTAATATCATCACCTTGATGATAAAGAACAACATCACTATCAAAACTTTCTGTATAAAATTTTTCAAGAATCATATAATATTTTTCTTTTTTAGAACCGTTCTTATTATATATTCTACAAAAAACAAGGAACCAATCAAAATATAAGAAATTAAGCCGTTAAACAGTGCCCATATTTTTTCGCTCAAAAAAACTGTAATCAACGAAACAACAAAGTTAAAAAGGGTTAACCCACACCATATATAAGTTAGATTTCTTGTATATTTCAATGCATTTTCAGATAGTTCACCATCAACCATTTTTGCAAACTTTTGAATAACAGTTTCTTTTGAAAATAAAGAACAGAAGAAAACAAAAAACACAGTTAAATTTGCACAAACAGGATAAAATTTGACAAAGAATAACTGCGTATAATGAAACAAAGCAATCACACAAAGTGTAATTGCTATTGATACTAATAACTTTTTTATCATTTTAAAAGTTCTTCAATTGCATTAACAACATCATCAACTGTACGAATTTGCTTAAAATTCTCAGGTGAAATTTTCTTATCTGTAAAGAACTGCAATTTTACAGCCAAATCAACAGCGTCAATGCTATCTAGTTCTAAGTCTTCAAACAGATTTGCCTCAGGCTTAACTAAATCTTTTGAAATTTCAAATTCTTCTACTAAAATTTCTTCTAACTTGTTATAGATTTCTTCTCTTGAATACTGCTTACTCACCTACATTACTCCTGATATAATCTGCC
>CAZNLZ010000309.1:0-1751 GCA_964574225.1 uncultured Muribaculaceae bacterium
ACTCAAACAGTCCTCGCTCTGACGTTGTATATCAATATTTTATTGCTCATTTGTTATGGTCGGAAAGAAGAATAGCTTTCAGCTATCTATAACATTATTTATGAATTAAAATTAGTCCGATTTTAGACTAGAGAAAAATTTTCATTTATTGTAGAATACAACTATGGCAAACTTGAAGCTATATTTAAAAGCAACAATAACTTATCAATTAACTCTTATGTTTTTAAGACACGTAAGAGAGTTTTTTGAGACTTTTGGCGATATCGCATATCGTTTCGTACTCGTGTTAAGGTACATGCTTACATTCCAAATTAACTTTAAACAAGTCTTGGAACAATCTTCTAGATTTGCAGTTGATTCTCTGCCAATAACTCTTTCAATTGTATCTATGACCGCTATAATTTTGGCTATGCAAATTGCGCCAGAAATGGTAAAACAAGGCGGAAAAGACTATATTGGGATGTTGGTTTCTCTAACAATGGTAAGAGAAATTGGTGTAATTATGTCAGGTTTTGCAATCATTTCAATGATTGGTTCAGCACAAGCCAGTGAACTTGCAACAATGAGAGTTACCGAACAAATTGATGCAATGAAAGCACTAAAAGTTTCTCCATTTAGATATTTATTCCTACCAAGAGTGTTAGCCGGTGCAATTATGATGCCTTTTGTTGTTGTTTTATCATCAACTGTTGGTATTCTCGCTGGCGGATTAACAGCTATGAGCGCAGCAAAAGATGTAACTTGGCTGTGTTACGTAACATCAGTTTGGCAAGGTCTATTTATAAGAGATATAAATATAATGTTATTAAAAGCTTCTTGTTTTGGCGGAGCAATAAGCTTAATTAGTTCAAGCTGCGGATATGATGCAAAGGGCGGGGCAAAAGGTGTTGGTATTGCAACAACTAAAGCCGTTGTTTGGTCTTTCGTAGCAATTGTTATTATCGACTGTATTTTTGCAGTTATATTCTATTTCTAAAAAGAAGGTTATTATGTCTATAAGAGTTGAGAATTTAACAAAAGAATTTGATGGAAGAAAAGTTTTAGATAACATCTCTTTTACAGTTGAAAAAGGGGAAGTTCTTTCAATCGTTGGATTTAGTGGTTCAGGAAAAAGTACTATTTTAAAAATATTATGTGGACTATTAAAACCAGATTCTGGAATGATTGATATTGGCGATGGAGATGTTGCTATGGTATTCCAATATTCAGCTCTCTTCGACTCATTAAATGTATTTGATAATATTTCTTTTGCATTGCAAGAAAGAAAAGAATTTAAAAACAAATATACAAAAAAAGAATTACAAGAAATTGTTGCAAGAAGTTTAAACACAGTAGGTTTATCTGGAATTGAAGATAAATTTCCGCACGAGCTTTCTGGGGGTATGCAAAAAAGGGTAAGCTTAGCACGTGCTATCGTAACAAAGCCTCAATTCATTTTGTACGATGAACCAACTGCAGGCTTAGACCCAATTGCTTCAACAGTTATCGAAGATTATATTCTTAGATTAAGGGAAGAAACAAAAGCAACTTCAATTGTTGTAACACACCAAATGTCAACAATAACAAGATGTTCAGACAAAGTTATAATGCTTTATGATGGACAAATTGTATTTAGAGGAACACCTCAAGAGTTATTAAAACAAGACACTCCATATACAAGGCAATTCGTGTCTGCAGAAATAGAAGGACCAATGAAAATGGCTGCTTCTGGTTTTTAATTTTTTGTTGTAAAATATTCAGAGGAAAAGGAT
>CAZNLZ010000310.1:0-1727 GCA_964574225.1 uncultured Muribaculaceae bacterium
CCTCTTGAAGCGCCTGTTATAAGTGCTACTTTATCCGCCATTATACAAGCTCCTTTTCTCTCGATAATTCTTCTACAACAGAGTTTAATGATTCAACATCATAAACATTTAGTGTTGTTAACTCTGCATTAATTTTTTTATTTAAACCAGCTAAAACTTTTCCTGGTCCGATTTCTATAAAGTTTGTAATTCCTTCTTCCACAATGTTGTTAATTGACTGTGTCCAACGAACTGAAGAATAAATTTGTTCTGGTAATTTTGCTCTAAATTCTTCTGCATTTGTTGTCGCATTGGCATCAACATTTGTGTAAACAGGAACTGTTGCATTGTTAAATTCAAAATCTTTAACAAAATCAACAAAAGCATTTCCTGCTTCTCTCATAAGTGGAGAGTGGAATGCGCCTGATACCGCAAGTGGTAAAACTCTTTTTGCTCCTGCTTCTTTGAATTTATCTAAGCTACCGTTAATTGCATCTTTATCTCCAGTTATAACTACTTGTCCTGGTGAGTTAAAGTTTGCAACATACACACCTTCAATTTGTTCTGTTAAAGAAATTACTGTTTCATTGTCTAATCCAATAACAGCCGCCATTGAGCCATTTGTATTTTCAGCTGCTTCATTCATTAAAGTTGCTCTTTTTTGTATTAATTTAAGAACTGTTCTTAAATCTACAACACCAGCTGCATATAATGCTGCATACTCGCCTAAACTATGACCAGCTGTGAAAGCAACTTCTATATTTGGACATCTTTCTTTTAATGCTTCATATGCTGCTAATTCAACTGTCAATATACAAGGTTGTGAATTGATTGTTTTCATTAAATCTTCTTCACTTCCATTGAAACATAAATCTGAAATGCTATAGCCTAGAACTTCATCAGCTGTTTCAAAAACTTTTCTTGCAGCAGAAGATTTTTCATATAAATCTTTTCCCATGCCAGATTTTTGTGCACCTTGTCCTGGGAAAACAAATGCAAATTTTTTCATTATGCAATTCCTTCTCTAAGTCTAACAACAGTTGTTCCAACTGTCATACCTGCACCGAAACCTGTTAAAATTGCGCTGCAAGGTAATTTCATTTTTCCGCTTTCAATTGCTTCTACTAAAGCAATTGGAATAGATGCTGCAGATGTGTTTGCGTAGTTTTGAATATTTGAAATAACGTTTTCTGGATTGAATTCAAGTCTCTTTTCAAGCGCTTCAATAATTCTCATATTCGCTTGGTGTGGAACTAAATAATCTATTTCGTTCATTTTTAGACCTGATTTTTCTACACATTCTTCAATGTATCCAGGTAATTTTGTTACTACATATTTATAAACTTCTTTTCCGTCCATTTGAACAAATGTGTTTGGTTCATCATTTGGTTCTGCTAAAGGACAATTTTTTCCAGGTGTTGCCATTTGGATAAAGTGACCTAAGTGACCTTCTGCTTTTAAATCAATTGCAACGATATCATCTTGGTCATCATCAGAAACTGTTAGCATAACACTGCCTGCACCGTCACCAAATAGAACACATGTTGCTCTGTCTGTCCAATCAACGCATCTTGATACTGCATCAGTTGCAACGATTAATACGTTTTTGGCCATTCCTGACTTTATAAAACCTCTTGCAATACCCATTCCGTAAATCAAACCTGAGCATGCTGCTGTAATATCAAAACATGCTGCATTTTTTGCGCCGATTGCTCTTTGAATTTCGCATGCAGTTGATGGATAAATAT
>CAZNLZ010000311.1:0-1724 GCA_964574225.1 uncultured Muribaculaceae bacterium
CTTGACCTAAACAAATTGTAGATACATCTGCTCTGATGTGTTGCATTGTGTCATAAATAGCTAAACCAGCTGTTACACTACCACCAGGTGAATTGATGTATAGCATAATGTCTTTTTCTGGGTTTTCGCTATCTAATAATAGTAATTGAGCAACTATCAAGTTTGCTACCATGTCATCAATAGGAGTGCCTAAGAAAATAATTCTTTCTCTCAATAATCTTGAGAAAATGTCAAATGATCTTTCGCCTCTGCTTGATTGTTCTATAACTACAGGTACAAAACTCATATTTTTCCCTTTCTAATCCTGTTATTTTGTATATGTTACTTTCGCACTGTCGATTAACAATTTAGTTACTTTTTCTGTAACTACTTGTTGATTCATTGAATCTAGCAAGTTCATATTTCTTTGGATTTCAGCAACAATGTTTTCAGTTGTTGTGCGGTAGATGCTTGCTAATTCAGAAATTTTTTCTTGAATGTCTTGTGGAGTTACGTTTACGTTTTCTTCTTGAGCAATTTTGCCGATGATTAAAGATGTTTTAATTCTCTTTTCAGCTTCTTCTTTTAATTGAGCGTAAACTTTTTCATGACCTTCTTTTTCTAACATTTGGTCGAAGTTTCCACCTTGCATGTTAATTCTTTGTCTGAATTCACCCATTAATGCTTGAATTTCACGATTAATCATTGAATCTTGAATTTCAATATTTGTTTTTTCTAACAATGTATCAAAAATTTTGTTAGCTACTCTTTTTTCGTTTTCCATTTTTGCGTTGTTTTCAACGAAATTTTGGATATCTTCTTTTAATTCTGCAATTGTTGCGAATTTAGCATTAACTTTTTGAGCTAATTCATCATTGATTTCTGGAAGAACTTTTTCTTTGATTCCGTTTAATTTGATGTTGAATTCAGCGTCAGCACCTTTTAATTTTTCATCGTGGTATTCTTCTGGGAATTTAACTTTAATTGTAAATTCTTCGCCGATTTCGTGGTTAACTAATTGTTCAGCAAATCCTGGGATGAAGTTAGAGTGTGCTAAATCTAACATATAATTTTTAGCGCTTCCGCCAACGATTTGTTCGCCACCAACATAGCCATCAAAGTCAATGTTTACTAAGTCTGTATCTTTAGATTTTCTACCTGTAACATCGTTTAGAGTTGCATATCTGTCTGCTAAAATGTTTAATTCTTTTTCAACAACATCTTCTGCGTTTTTGAATTCTTCAATTTCAACAGCCATGCCTTTGTAAGCATCTAATTTTACTTCTGGTTTTAATTCTAATTTAGCAACGATTTTTAATGATTTATCTTCAGCAAAATCAAATGATTCAACGCTTGGAGCTGTTACTAAATCAAAGTTGTTTTCTGTAACTGCACTTTCTAAAATAGATGGTAATAAGCTATCAACAACTTCTCTTTGAATAGCGTCAATACCAACGTATTTTTCTAAAATATTTTTTGGAGCTTTACCTTGTCTGAAACCAGGTACATTAACTCTTTGAGCAAGCTTTCTGCATGCTTTGTCATATTCATTAGCTGTAACTGATGATTCAATTTCAATATTCAGTTTAACTTCATTGTTTTCTAATTTTTCGATTGTTACTGTCATTTTATGTCACCTTTTCTCTTGATAATACTCATGTCCCTAGAGATAGTTTTTCTATCCTATCAATGAATAGATTATAACATAAACATGATTCTTTCAATAAAAATAGACGATTTGGAGG
>CAZNLZ010000312.1:0-1719 GCA_964574225.1 uncultured Muribaculaceae bacterium
GCCGTTGCTGGCTTCATTACTATTAGCATATTTCATCTCTCCTTGCCTTGATTATATAATAGACATGGAAATTTTGCTTGTTTTTATGAACATCATTTGCTAAAATTAACGTATTATAGGAGGTTACAATGTTCAAAATTAGATTTATTCTTACAGCTTTATTAATAATGTTTGCAGCTAACCTAGGCGCAAATGCAGCAACAATCGGTTATGCTGATTTTTCAAAAGTTTTATCTGAATACAAATATGCTCGTAATGCATATAAAGATATCGATAACAAATTAATGGAATTACAACAATATGTTATGGATAAAGAAAAACAATTCAAAACTATCGAATCACCAATTCAAAGAAAAACTTTTGAAGACCAAATTCAAAAAGAATTCAAAGTTAAAGAAGAAAGAGTTTATAACTTAAAAGTTCAAAAAGAAAAAGAAATTAAAAACAACATTTTAGCTGCTTCTAAAGCAGTTGCAACAGCTAAAAAATTAGATGTTGTTCTTGATTATGGCGTTGTTTACGCTGGTGGTGTTGATGTTACTAACGACATCATTCAACATTTAAATGCACCAAAAAAATAGAACTGTAAAAAAATACTATTTAAGAGAAGCCCTACTTAGGCTTCTCTTATCAATTCTTTAGGAGTTTATATGAAAATTATCGACATTATTGAAAAAAAGAAAAAAGGTCTAACATTAACAGAAGAAGAAATTAAATTCTTTATTGATGGAATTATGGATAATTCCGTTGAAGATTACCAAGCAAGTGCCCTTTTAATGGCGACTTATTTCAATGGAATGAATATTGAAGAAACAACTTGGCTAACAAAATATATGGTGGAATCTGGTGAAATTCTTGATTTATCAGATATTTCTAAGGATATTGTCGATAAACATTCAACAGGTGGTGTTGGAGACAAAATTACTTTAATGTTTTTACCACTAATGGCGGCAGCTGGCATTCACACAGCAAAACTATCTGGTAGAGGCTTAGGTCACACTGGTGGAACAATTGATAAACTAGAATCTATTCCTAATTTCAGAACAGATTTATCAATTGAAGAATTTAAAGAAAAAGTAAAAACACACAACACTGCAATTGCTGCCCAAACACTATCATTAGCACCTGCTGATGGTAAATTATATGCGCTTCGTGACGTTACATCAACTGTTGATATCATCCCAATGATTGCATCTAGTGTAGTTTCAAAGAAAATTGCTTCAGGTGCAAACCATATTGTTTTGGATGTTAAATATGGTTCTGGCGCATTTATTAAAACCCCAGAAGAAGCACAAAAACTATCAGAAGTTATGGTTGAAGTTGGCAAACGCTTAAATAGAAATATTTGTGCCGTAATCAGCTCAATGAACCAACCTTTAGGTAGAGCCGTTGGTAACTCTGTTGAAATTCAAGAAGTTATTGAATTTTTAAAAGGTAATATGGAAAGTGATTTAAAAGAAATTACATATACACTTTGCCAAACAGCCTTTGAAAAAGCTGGTAAATTTACTTCTAAAGAAGAAGCTTACAAATATTTAGATGAATTAATTACAAGAGGAAAAGCACTTGAAAAATTCAGGGAAATTGTAAAATCTCAAGGTGGAGATGACAGTATTATTGAAGATTATACAAAACTCCCACAAGCATCTATTAAATATGAAGTTAAAGCTACAAAAGATGGTTTTGTTGCAAATATTGACGCATTGAAAGTTGCAAAAG
>CAZNLZ010000313.1:0-1711 GCA_964574225.1 uncultured Muribaculaceae bacterium
AGTTACAAACCAAATTGAAGTATTATCACTGCCTTTACCACCAGCGTCAACAATATTTGAACCAATTTTCTTGGCATCAGTTGATTTTTTAGAATATCTTGCTGCTAAACCATCAAAAGCAGCTGCATTTTCTTTAATACTTCCATAGAAAATTGTTTCTTGTAATTTTTGGTTCATAGCTTCAATAAAAGCAGATGATTCTGATAATCTAAATAATTTTGGGTTTTCTGATTTATCAACCAAGTCAACATCTACAATTGAATAAGTTTCTAACATACCAGTAACGTCTTTAACTTGTTCTGTTGTTGATTTTGAAGAAGGAACAAAACCATATAAATTTCTAAATACAGCAGAAGGCAAACCTGTTCTTATTGTTGTAATATGATTTGTTCCATCATTACATTGAAGGGCATTAGCATCTTGTAAAACTTCATTAGTTTCAGACATCATTTCAATAATTTCAGCAGCAATTTTGCCATTTTCAGTTCTTTTTAGTCTGTCTGCCAATGTTAAATAATTAGCACCTAAAGTAGCCATTGTCATTTCCTTTCTTTAAAATTTCACTACATTGTAGGAAATAAAATATCTTCCCTATTTTCTTTTGGAGTAGCTGCAATATTTACGCCATAAATTGAATCATTTTGCATACGTTTTCCAATTTCGTAAAACATTTTCACAACTTTCGGGTGACAATTAAGTCCTGATTGAGAAAGTAAACTGCGGACATCATTATCTGCAAATTGTGAATATGCAATATTTGCAGTTCTCATAGTTCTTTCGAAATTAGCACCACCAATTTCTCTATCATTAATAAGACTGTGCTTGTAATCTTCTATTTGTTGTCGTTGTTGTTCCGCCATAGTTTTAGAGTAATTATTACCTGTTAACTGTGTTAGCTTCACTGCCATAGACATTAATTCGTTAGCACTTTTTTGTGATAGATTATACTTTCCCGCTAATTCATTGAACTCATTTAATAAATTTTCGTCATAACAGTAATTTTCAGGAAGTTCTATTCCTGAATAGTCGTACTTTTCTGGTTTCCCAAAGAAACCGTCTTCTTTGTTATCTTGTTCTTGATTAACTTGAGCAGGTTCTTCAAAAGCGTTTTCGCCAAGCCCTGCATAATTTTGTTGTAATTCTTCATTTGTCATTTTAACCTCCTTATGTCAAACCTAATCTAGCCATTAAATCACTACCGTAAGAGTCGGTTCCTGCGATATTTTTGATAATTTCACTACCCTGTTTAACTTGTTCAATTGCTTTTTGTTGTTTAAGCATTTCTTCATCTTTCTGCTTTTTGCGTTCCACTTCCTTTGTTTGAACAAGTTGTTCGGGAGAAATATTAATAAAATCGGCATAATCATCAATAATTTTGTTTGCATTAAGCTTATTTTTTAATGCAGGATCAAGAGATTGCGCCAAATTTATAGTAAATGTTGTAAATCTTTCCATAGCAGAAATTTTTACAGCTTTTTGAGCTTGCGCAAGCGTAGAAACAAATTCAATATCCATATTTGAACCCATTATCTCAACTGGTGGTTCTGGCAAAATATTCAAAGCTATGCTTTCAGCAAAAACCCAATCAATAATTTGATTTAAGCCATTATGAATCTGCTGCAAAAGAGGTGATAAAAGAACCATTTTCTCTTCTTTTAATTCGTTCACCTCTGTTGCAGTTCTTGAGCGTTCAGCCGTATTTAGAATCATT
>CAZNLZ010000314.1:0-1705 GCA_964574225.1 uncultured Muribaculaceae bacterium
GAATAGAAGCGGCAGCGTAATTCACGACTGAACGAGCTGTGAGGAAAATTCAAGATAGTGAACTTACGAAACTCCATATATGGCTGCGAAAAATTTATAGTTTATAACTATCAATAACAATATTTATGAAAAATTAAATTTTCGCTAAAGAAGTACAAGACTCAACAATCACCATAGGCAATTTTTTACCCTCATCAACGACCAAAGCAGTTGAAGGTGATTTTATATTTTGAGGAACCATTACAAAACCTGTATGCATAAAAAACTCCTATTAAGACATCTACCTTTATATAAAGACAATTCCCATAGGAGTTATTGCTATAACATATATTTTTGTGAATTAATTATTTTACAAAAAATCTCATAATCTTATCAATAAAGCCTTCTTCATTAGCACATTCACTAGCTGAAACACCTGACATTTTTGCAACTTTTTCTTTTAATTTTTCTGTATCAGGAGATAAAGGCGCTTTTGAAATATATTTTTCATAATATTCTTTCGCTGATACTACATCTTTTATTTTTTCAAAAGCAAAACCAATTTTATTCAATAATTCATAATCATTTGAATCTAATTTTTCTGCTTTTTTATAGTATTCTAGTGCACTTCTAAATTCATACATATCTGCATAAATATCGCCTAAACCTTTAAGTGCGAATGTATTTTCTGGTTCTTGTCGAACAAGTTTTTCATAAAATTCCATTAAACTTGTTTTATCACCCATAGCTTCATTTATTTTGATAATTTCTTTTACCGCATCTGATTTTGTTGCATCGTATCTATGAGCGTTTAAATATTCAGCCAATGCTAAATCATAAGATTTTTTATACGAATAACATTTACCCATGTTGTAATGGTATCCATAATCATCATTATTTTCATCGCAAACAAGCGCTCTCATTTGATATACAAGCGGATTTTGTGGTGATAATTCATTAAATTTATCAATAAATTCTGTTGTTTTTGCCCAATCTTTTGTATTGAAATAATACTCTGCCATTAAAGCTACATAATTTGCATTTTTTTCATCAACATTTTTCTCTAAAAGTTCAAATGCAACTTGGTTTTCACCTTTCATCAAGTAAGCTTTTATTCTTGAATAATCATTTGTTGCATGTTCTAAAGATTTATCATATTGACCTTCTTTAAGGTACAAAGCAGACAAATATTCAGCCAAAGTCGGTACTTCTGGGAATGCTTTAACAGCCTTTTCCAGAACACTAATTGCAGAAAATCTATCACCCATTTCAGAATATAAATCTGCAAGTTTGTGATAAATAGCTATATCATCTTTCAATTCAATAATTCTAAAATATTCATCAATTGCTTCTTGAACTTTACCAACATGTTCTAATGCTTTAGCAAGCAAAAAACGGGCATTAATTTGTTCACTTTCATCAGTAGTTGAGGCAATGGCTTTTTTATAGTCATCTACTGATTGAGAAACTTTCTCATTCAAAATTTTATACTTTGCACGAGTAATATAGTATTTATATTTATTCTTATTATTGTAAATATCCAACAATTCAGAATAGGCAACAAGAGAGTTCGGATTAACAACAACTAACTCTTCCCAATATTTAGTTGCATCTTCTTCTTTTTCCATCATTTTTGCAAGAAGTGCAATTTTTTCTAAATATTCAGCATCCTCTTTCATTTTGTCATACATATTTGTAAGCATTTCATATGCTTTATCATAGTTTT
>CAZNLZ010000315.1:0-1704 GCA_964574225.1 uncultured Muribaculaceae bacterium
TTTCTTTGTTTGCAACGCCGTGTTCTAAGTATTCTTTGTATAAATCAATACCATCGTTAATTGTTTTCATAAATGATTCATTGATTAATTCATCATCAGATTTTGCAATTTTGATTTCGTATTTGCCTTCTTTTTTAACTGTTTCAAATACTTCTTTGATTTTATCTACAAATTCCATAGATTCTTCTGGTAGATATTGGCTGCCTTGTGAGTTTAAGTCTTTTGTGGCATTTTTAACGCTAATGCCGTGACTTGATGTAATGTATTCGCCACCAAGTAAGTCTAATTTGAAACACAAGAATGAAGCCATCCAAATTGGCATTGTCTTTCTTTGATAAGTTGTAAGTGTTTCAATGCCTTGAGCCGCTTGAACTCTTGCAATTAAATCTAAGAATTTATCAGAGTTGTATCTTACTTCTCTTCCTGCAAGTTTAATTAATTTTTTACCTTGATATTTTTCTTTAGCAACTAATGCTTTGGCATATGTTGCAAGCATAATACCCATAATGTTGATTGGGAAACGAACATCATATGGGAATAAAATATTTTGTGGTCCACGAATACCTGCTGTTGAAACAGCAGCCTCTTTCTCGTAGTTTTTTAACCAGTTATCAAGGTTTAACCCTTCAGGGTTTGTATTCTCATCATAAGGAAGAAGATGTTCTTTTTTTAGTGTAAAAGTAAATTCTTCTTTATTATCTATATCTATATATTTATTATTTTTTATGTAATCTGGAGTGTTTTTTTCTACTGATTTATATAATTCTTGTTCTAGTAATGTTTGGCTTGTCATAAATATCTCCCTAGTCAGTTTATTTATTTAATTGTACTAAATACAAAAATAGTTAACAAGTATTTGTGTTTATATTAAAATATTGCCAGTGAAGTTTAAAAGGTGGATATCATGGCAGAAACAACAGAAAAAAAGGACTATAAGGATAGTATAAATTTACCTAAAACAACTCTTGAGATGAGAGCAAATGCTGCTCAAAAAGAGCCTCAAACTCAAAAGTTTTGGGAAGATAATAAAATTTATGAAAAGAATTTAGCGCAAAGAGATAAAGCTAATAAATTTATTTTGCACGATGGTCCTCCATATTTAAGTTCTGGTAAAATCCATATTGGTCACGCTTTAAACAAAATTTTAAAAGATATTATTATTAAATATAAATCTCAAAGAGGATGCTACGCACCTTATGTGCCAGGCTATGATGCTCATGGTTTGCCTATTGAAAACGCTGTAGTTAAAACAATCAAAGGTGGCAGACAAGCTTTAACTCCTGGTGAATTAAGAAAAAAATGCCGTGAATTTGCATTAGAAAACCTAAAAGGTCAAGAAGCTGATTTTAAACGTCTTGGAGTATGGGGTAATTGGGAAGAACCTTATTTGACGATTGCTCCAAAATTTGAAGCTGAACAAATTAGAGTATTTGGCGAAATGTTCAAAAAAGGCTATGTTCAAAAAGGTTTAAAACCTGTTTACTGGTGTGCATCTTGCGAGACAGCATTGGCAGAAGCAGAAGTTGAATATGCTGATCATACTTCAACAAGTATTTATGTCCGTTTTAAATTTGATTCTGAAGGTCAAAACAAAGTTGGGTCTGGTTGGCCTTCAGGGAAGCAGCGGAAACGACCTTGGCGGTCTTGCCGTTCAGGTCGACCAGAGTGTAGGTGCCGTCCTCGTTGACCTCATAGCCGAACCAG
>CAZNLZ010000316.1:0-1694 GCA_964574225.1 uncultured Muribaculaceae bacterium
TTTATATTGTTCTTGGTTGTTGAAATAAATCTCTAACGCGTCTTTCATTGCATTATATAGATTTTCAACTTTACCTTTATCATCTGTTTCCATACTTGCAAGGATACCATTTGTTTTGCCATTTCTATTAACAGTGTCAACAATACCACCAACAGCACTTGCAATTACCGGAGTTGCTAAGCCAAATGCTTCACCTTGAGTCAACCCACAAGGTTCAAACTTACTTGGTAACAAGAAGAAATCAGAAGCTGCTGTAATTGCTGGCATTGGAGCAAAACCATTTGCAACAACAACTCTATTTGAGTCTTCTTTTGAAAGTCTAGATGATTTTAATGATTTTAAATCATCAATATATTTGCCACCTTCACTATCTGCACCGGCAATATAGAAGATTGGTTTGTTTTTACCAGGGAAGTCTTTTTCCCAGTTTTTCATTAACATTTCGATTGCTTGAGACATATTCATACTGCCTTTTTGGTCAACCAATCTTCCTACCGATGCGATTATTGGCGTATGTGATAATTCTTCTTCTGATAGTTTTGGCAATTGAGTAACGCCTTCGGATACTAAGCCTTTTCTATCATTTTTTTCTGTAAATGAAATCATATACTCATTATAGAATTTAACTTTATTTTCTTTTCTTGCAGACATTATGTCATTTATATCTGTAGATTTGTTATAAACTTTGTAATCAAGACCTGTTTGTTTCTTGATTGTATCTTTTTTAGCTTCAATTGATATATTGTCAAAGTCATTACCATTTATAATACCAATCAGTGCGCCTGCTTTTGCTTTTTGAACTAATGCCCATTGAAGTTCATTCGATAAATCAGCATGATTTGGAGAAACTAACTCATTAGCATAATTTTGTGAAACTGGGTGAAAATAATTGCTTAAACAAATACCCATATTTAACAAGTTAGTATGATTTTCATTTGGATTTTGAGAATTGAATACTAGAGCATTATCAAGATTTGCTAGACCCTTATCACTTTGATTAGTTTGTGTTGCGCCTGTTTGTGCATTTTCAACAATCTCTGCAGCATATTTGCCAAACAATGTGTTTAAGATATTAGTAGTTGCTTCATGTTTATGATGAACATCACCACAATTGTTTGTTGAACCTTGATACATTGCATTGTGACCAATAGTAATAATATTAATATCAGATAATTTTTTAGCAGCTTCATCACTTAATTGTCCATAAGCATTTTCAATTGGAGCTTTATATCTTGCTAATGCAGCAATTGGAGATGCTTGCCAATCATTCAATACAAATGCATCAGGAGCAGCAATTGAATCAAATGTTTCTCTATCAGAAATAGTTAAACCTCTAACACTAGATTCATCAACTTTAGCTTTCGCAAACTCATAAACTGCTTTAGAGAAGAATGCGAATTTTTCTGGTTCTTCAGATTTATTTGTAGTTTGATAAATTGTTCCGTCAAAATAAGTATCGTTTTTAACAAATACTAATTGTTTTCCACCCAAATCAGTAACATAAAATTCTACATTTTCTGCACGTTGTTTTCCATTTTGGAAGCTATTCAAAGTTAAAGAACCTGCTTTTTTAAGTTCAAATGTTTTGTCTTTATATTTGTATGTATATTTGCCATTTTCTTCTTTAAATGTTGCACTACCTTCTCTTTGATACATAGGAATAAATGTTGGCATATCAATACCAAGTTTTGAAA
>CAZNLZ010000317.1:0-1688 GCA_964574225.1 uncultured Muribaculaceae bacterium
GCTATGAAAGAATGTGTAGAAAGAGGCGGTTACGCAACTTCTGTTACTCCTGTTTCTCAATTCTATGCTCAACAAGCATTCTTAAATGCGGTTCAAGGTCCTTGGGTACAAGCTAACCCTGGTTATGCAAAAATGTTATTAGGTTACTTCGGTAAAACTCCTTGTGAACCTGATGCAGAATTAGTAAAATGGGCTAGCGAAAAATTAAATATGGAACCTACAACTGAAAAAGTTGTTGATTTAAATGATAAAGACCCAGAAAAAGGCTTAAAAGCTGCTGAAGAAAGATTAGTTGCTGCAGGACTTCCTGTTACAGATGAAAATTTATTCATCGCTGCTGCTTGCAAAGATGGTAATGTTGATAAAGGTATTGACTTCTTACTAGGTAAAGGTCAAGTTTCTGTTAACAAATCAGCTCAAAAGGCACAAGCTGCTGCTCCAGTTGCTTCAAATTCTGACGCTTGCACAGTTACTGTTAATGGTAAAAAATATGGTGTTAAATTTGAAAATGGTAAAGCAATTGTTAATGGTAAAGAATACTCTATCGATGTTAAAGATGGTATTGAAGAAACTTCAGCTGCCGCTACAACAGGCGAAGGCACAGAAGTTAAAGCTCCAATGCCAGGTGCAGTATTAAGAGTATTAAAATCAGTTGGCGATAGTGTAGAAGAAAATGAAACAATTTTAGTTATTGAAGCTATGAAAATGGAAACTCCTATCACAGCTCCGGTAGCAGGTACAGTTACTTCTATCGTAGTTGGTCAAAACGATAAAATTGTTACTGGTCAAGTATTGGCAACAGTAGGCTAGGAGGTTCTAAATGCAATTATTAGACGGTTTAAAAGAATTATGGTACTCAACAGGTATTTATAGTTTTGTGCAAACAGCAGTTTCTGAAGTAGAAGGAACCTGTGTTGAACAATTTTTAACACACTTTGGTCAACCAATTATGATTCTTGTTTGTTGTTTCTTACTATGGCTAGGTATTAAAAAACAATTTGAACCATTATTGTTAGTTCCTATCGCATTTGGTGGATTATTATCAAATATCCCAATGCCTTTGGGTGAAGAAATTGCTGGGCCAAATGGATTCTTAGGAATTATCTTTGCTGCTGGTATCGATAAAGGTTTGTTCCCACTTATCATCTTCATGGGTGTTGGTGCTATGACAGACTTTGGTCCATTAATCGCAAACCCTAAAACATTGTTATTAGGTGGTGCAGCTCAATTTGGTATCTTTGGTGCATTACTTTTAGCTATTGTACTTGGTTTTGATATGCAAGCTGCTGGTTCTATCGGTATCATTGGTGGTGCTGATGGTCCTACATCTATTTATGTAACAACTAAATTAAAACAAGAATTATTAGGCTCAATCGCTGTTGCGGCTTATTCTTATATGGCATTGGTTCCTGTAATTCAACCACCTATTATGAAAGCTTTAACAACTGAAGCTGAACGTAAAATTCAAATGACTCAATTAAGAGAAGTTTCAAAAAGAGAAAAAATTGTATTCCCAATTGCAGTTTTAATTCTTTGTTTAATCTTTTTACCTTCAGCTTGTCCATTAGTTGGTGCTTTAACATTCGGTAACTTATGTAAAGAATGTGGTGTAGTTGATAGATTATCTGATACTATGCAAAATGCTTTAATCAACATCGTAACAATTTTCTTAGGTTTAACAGTTGGTT
>CAZNLZ010000318.1:0-1680 GCA_964574225.1 uncultured Muribaculaceae bacterium
ATTGTATCTAATGCGATAGCAACTGCTTTATCCATACCTCTTTTAATACACATTGGGTTTGCGCCAGCTGTTAAGTTTCTAACACCTTCTTTTACGATAGCTTGTGCTAAAACTGAAGCTGTTGTTGTACCGTCACCAGCTGCGTCATTTGTTTTTGAAGAAACTTCTTTTAATAATTGTGCACCTGAATTTTCTAGTGGATCTTCAAGTTCGATTTCTTTTGCAATTGTTACACCGTCATTGATGATTTGTGGTGCGCCAAATTTCTTTTCTAATATAACGTTACGACCTTTTGGTCCTAATGTAACTTTTACTGCATCAGCAACCGCATCAATACCTTTTAAAAGGCCTTTGCGTGCTTCTTCATCAAAAATTATTCTTTTAGCCATTTTTATATTTCCCTTTATCTACTATTCAATTACGCCTAATACGTCTGAAACTGATAAGATTTTTAATGTTTCATCAGCAACTTTTACGTCTGTTCCTGCATATTTTGCAAAAAGTACGATTTCGCCAACTTTTACTTCCATTGGGTCTTTTTCGCCTTTGTCGTTTGTTTTTCCAGTTCCAACAGCGATTACTTCACCTCTTTGTGATTTTTCTTTTGCGCTGTCAGGTATAAAAATACCGCCTGAAGTTTGTTCAGCATCTTCAATAACTTTAATAACGATTTTGTCGCCTAAAGGTCTAATTGTCATATATTTTCCCTCCTATTACCTATAACCTATTTATCCTAATATCTTTATACTATTAAATTTTCAATTTTCTTTAATTATTAATGAAAAATTAATTATTCATTTAATAACCAATTTTTGCACATTTGAATAAATTTTTCTTGCTCTTGTATAAATAAATCTTCTGCGTGGTTGCAACCTAGAAATAACTCATATTTTTTCTTGCATGTTGCTACTTCATAAAGCTTTTCTGTATGCCAAGAGCAAACTGTTGGGTCTTTTTCTCCTGCAATAAATAAAGTTGGACATTTAATCTTTTTTACAACGTCAATTGGCTTTACCGTTTTTCCAAAGAAAAGACTTGGTCTAATTGAAAGCCACCTTTTAATTTCGCACTTTTGAAATGTGGGAATCCACGCTTCTTTTTTCCACATTTTATTTTCTATTTTTTCAAAGCAGGTTGGTGCACTTACGGCAATAACTTTTGTAATTGATTCATCATTTGCTGCGTAGTTTAAAACTAATGCCCCACCTAGTGAAAATCCTATTAAATATACTTTTTTATAGTTTGCTTTTGCAAAATCAACAACTGCAGTTAAATCGTTGATTTCTTTTCGTGTAAATGTGTAAAACCCAGAACTGTTTCCATGTCCTCTAAAGTCCACAGCAAGAACATCAAAATTCGAGCTGAAAACTTCGCTCATTTCTTTAAAAGATTTACTATCTTTTGTCATAAACCAACCAGGAGCAAGAATAATAACGCTATCAAAATTGTTTTGATAATGGTTTGCTGCAATAGTAATGCCATCTTGTGTTTTTAGCCTGATTTCTTGCATTGATTTTTCTCGAATTATCATTAAATTTTTAACATAAACATTACAAAATGTTAATAAACTAAATCTAAAATTAAAGTTTAAAAAAATAATGCCGTAATAAAAAGTATAAGGCAATTAGGGAACAGTAAAATGAAAAAACAAATTGTAATACCAACAAGCAATATATCAGA
>CAZNLZ010000319.1:0-1656 GCA_964574225.1 uncultured Muribaculaceae bacterium
ATGTGTAGATTGATTGGATTGAATCGATAACCAAAATTTCAGGTTTTAAATTATCGATTTGAGTTATAACTGCCTCTAAATTTGTTTGAGAATAAACATACAAATTATCAGAATTTACATTCAATCTTTGAGCACGCAATTTAACTTGAGAACCTGATTCTTCAGCGCAAACATATAATAATTTTTTACCTTGAGAACAAATATTTCCTGCTGTTTGTAATACTAAAGTAGATTTACCAATTCCAGGGTCACCTGCTAACAAAACCAAAGAACCTTGAACTAATCCGCCACCTAATACACGGTCTAATTCTTCAAAACCAGATGGGATTTTAATGCTTTCTGTAATTTCAATTTCATTGATAAGACAAACAGGGATATCATCAATAACTACGCTTTGAGCTGGCGCATTAGTTTTTACTTCAACTTCTTCAACTAAAGTTCCCCAGCTTGCACAATCTGGGCATTTTCCTATATATTTTGGTGTTTCATAACCACAGCTTTGGCAAACCCATTTTGTCTTAACTTTCGCCATTTACTTTCTCTTTTCTTTGTTCTCTAAGGTTTTCTTTTTCATCAATTGTATGAACAGCTTTTATAACAGAGCTTGAAATTAATAATAAAAATGGATTTACTCCAGGACTTGTATTCATACAAACTTGAGTATCTGATTTTTCATTCTTATCTTTATTAAAAGCTTCTTTTTGGGCCATATCAAGGTTGATATTTATGCTGTATTTTTTACTTTCTTCTTGCATTAAAAGAATAAAATCTTTTTGAGGGAATGTTTCAGATGAGATTAATTGAATTTTAATTCCATCTTCGTTTGTTTTAAACACATCAGCTTGCAGGTTACCATAATTTTGTGTGGCGATTAATATTGAAATATAATCATCACTACCAGCATCACCATTAGAGCCTTGATTACCCATTTCAAACTTGAAAGCATTTGGGTCTGTTAAAGGAAGCCAAGGTAAATACATCAACATTGCAGTTCTAATTGATTGAACATCTGATGTTGCTGATG
Organism: uncultured Muribaculaceae bacterium; assembly: GCA_964574225.1. Lineage (GTDB taxonomy): Bacteria > Cyanobacteriota > Vampirovibrionia > Gastranaerophilales > Gastranaerophilaceae > Avigastranaerophilus. Next base: position 1,025 of record CAZNLZ010000319.1, read on the forward strand.
CGGCTACAAAAGAAATTAATTTTGAAAGTTCAGCCGTTTGCTCATCTTTCATTGTCATACCAACTTGATTGAATTGAGCAAGCATTTTATATAAGTTAGACATTGCATCTTTTGAGCTTGTTTGTAATAAGGCAGAAAGTTCAGCTGTATTTAGGGTTGATGTTATCAAAACTAATGCAGTTTTTTGCGTTGCCTTATCTGGCATTGTTGAAATTTGGGTTAAAAGCTGTTCAAAATTTTTAGGAAGTTTCAATAAATCTTTCAACATATTCATATTTTGTTGTTGATTTAAAAGTGCCAATTCAGCTGTTGTTTGAGCTAATTGTTGAGTAGTTTGTGGCAATACAGATTGTTGTTTTTGATTAGCTTGTGGTGGGTTATAAAGTTGAGGTCCTACATCTATAACATTATTGTTTTTTGGCGCAAAACTATTGACGTTATTGTTAATAGCGTTTGCAAAGTTATTAATCATTTGACCCCAATTGATATTTGACATAACTATAAATTATCACATTGTTAATTAAAAAGTAATATTTATTTAAGAAAATAAATTAAAAAGTAATTAATTAGTAGAATAATATTTCTATTTCTTAATAATACTCTGTTTGCATGATTTTAATTTCTACAAAAGT
>CAZNLZ010000320.1:0-1651 GCA_964574225.1 uncultured Muribaculaceae bacterium
AATTTCTAGGATATCTTTATAAAAATAATTTTCTTTCTCATAAGAATTGTTTTGCCAAACAACGTTTCCAATCATAACAAAAAAGATAACGAACCAACCAAATATATTTATATCTACTAAGAATTTATCAAGACAAATTGTCGCAAATAAGATTATTAAATTAAGATACATTGATGATGTATTTCTCGTTGAACGCTCTCTATTTCTACAAAAATATTTAAAATTTTCCCAATCATCGTCATTCTTAATTTTTTGAATTAAAGATATTATATAGTTCTTCCAATCAAGATAATATGTAAATTTTTTACTTTTTCTTCTGCAAAGTAGCTTATATTCTTTTAGTTCTTTTTCGAAATCAATTATTTCTATAAATGGTTTATGTTTCATAAATTAATCCTTATCGGCTGTTAATCCGTCGGCTGTTCTTTTGTTTTTAATAATTTAAACGCATTGATTATTGGTAACATATTGATAGCCCCTAAATCCAGCCTTTCTTTTTTACCATGTTGCATCTGATATGCAATATATTCCATTTGTTTTATATACTCGCCTTCAAATACATACTCGACTTCATTTAAATCACAGTCTACTTTCATAAAAGCCAAACACTCAACAATACCTTTAGCCAAACGTTCTTTCGAAGTTAAATTTTGCAAAGCATCATCATATGGAACGCATACATAGGTATTCATAACATATACTTCTTTTACATCACCATTCAAAATTTCTTCTGCAGTCTCGTTAATTTTCCTGTAGATTGTGGTCTTGATATCTGCGTGAAATGTATCTAAATCATAGGTATCATCTTGATAAATTTTCATTATAGTAGGCATCAAATCTGCACTTCCAATAACAGCGTTCATCAAAACAAACTTTTCAAACGGAGAATCGTTATAATTCAAATAAGGCGACTCCATGAATTTTTTAATAGAATGCCTACTTGTTGATTCGCTTTCTGTTCCTGGTATAATCATTGCGATACGCCCTGCACGTTCAAACTCATTTTTTTGCGGATAATAAGCATAATCACTTACCAGGAAGAAATCCTTTGGCAATAACGAAAATCCCGCTTTATCGATTTCTTTTCTCAACTTCTCACAAAGGGCACATTTTTCGCCTATTTTAGTGTACATAGTGTCCATGAACTTTTGCATAGTGACAATTCCAGAGATTAACTTATCCCAAAGTTCAATATCATTATCTTTTTCAATAAAAGAAAACCTTGCAGAAAATAAGACTTCGATAGGATTTATTTGCCTTAAAAAGTCTTTTATTGAATCTATCAACGAATTAAGCGGTATGTCATTTTCTACTGTAAAAGATTGAGAGATAATATTTAAGCTTGAACCTGGGAAATACACCGTTATATCTATTTTTTTAGAGAACTCTACTGGATGAACGTGTATAGTTTTAACACGTTGGGAATTAAAAAACGGATCCCATATCCCTGCAGATATATTTTCATAAGTTTTAATATGCGGAGTATGTGCCAAAGATTTTTGCATTACAAGAGTGGTGCTGCGATACTCTGAGAAAAAAGTGTCCAAACTCGAAATATTATCAAAAAAGTTCTTTTCTGCACTGAACCTTTTCAAACTACATATTGCACTATAAAATTTTTGATAAGCTGGATATAAAAGACCCGGCATAA
>CAZNLZ010000321.1:0-1633 GCA_964574225.1 uncultured Muribaculaceae bacterium
CAAAAAGAACAAGAAGAAGCAAGATTGAAAAAAGAAGAACTTGCTAGACAAGAAGTAGAAAAATTAAAAATCCAAGTTGAAGCTGATGCAGAAGCTGAAAGACAAAGAAGAATTGCACTTGGTGAAGCTGACGCAATCAAAGCTAGATATTTTGCAGAAGCTGAAGGTATAAAAGCTGTTCTTGAAGCTAAAGCAAAAGGTTATGAAGAACTTGTTAAAATTAGTAACAACAAACCAGAACTTGCAACAAGCTTCTTAATGATTGAAAAAATTGAAAGCATTGTTGAAAGACAAGTTGAAGCTATCAAAAATATTAAATTTGATAAAATCACTGTTTGGGATGGTGGTTCAGGCTCTGATAAGGGTTCTACAACTGCTAATTTTATGCGTGATTTAATTAAATCGCTTCCTGCAATGCACGATTTAGCAAATCAAGCTGGTGTTGAACTACCACAAATTCTTGGTAAGGTTGCTGGTCAAGATGATGCAAAAGAAGAAGTTATTAAAGAAAAATAATAACTTTAGGTAATAATAAAAAGAGCGGTTTGATTACCGCTCTTTTTTTATTAAACAACTTTGCTATTATCAAAGTGAAGTACGACTTCACCAGTCTCTAATGTTTTTTGAACATCAATAATTCTTTGATTAGAACTACCTATCCAATGAAGTTTTTCTTCTCTTAATGATTTTATGAATCTACCGTCAACTAAAACATCAATGTATTTCATTTTAGGGTTGTCGATAAAATCTTCCCATAGAAAGCCTGTATAAACCCAAACTGTTTTATTTGGGAATTGTTCTTTAACCTTTCTCATTAAACGGAAAGTTTCACCTCTGTTAAATGGGTGAAGTGGATCACCACCAGAAAATGTTATTCCCGAAATGTAAGGTTTATCTAATGCTTCAAATAATTCTGCTTCGGCTGCTTCGTCAAAAGGTAAACCACCTGTTATATCCCAAGTTATTGGATTTTGGCAGTCTTCGCATTGGTGGTTGCACCCTGCAACCCACAATACAACTCTTAGTCCGTCCCCGTTTAGCATGTCATCTTTAGTAATATTATGGTAGTTCATGATTACATACTTTTTCTGTCTTTTATCTCTTCCATTTTTGCTTCGTTCAAACGAGTATCACCTTTTACTCTTGAGTAAGAAAGGTACCCGTTCATTCTATCGATTTTTGTTAAGTTTCGGCTTCCGCATTTAGGGCAAACGTCCATATTTAACTCTTGGTGACCGCAATCGTCACAATATGAAAGTGATAAGTTAACACCTTCATAGAAGCCCATATCCATAGCTCTTTCGATTAATGTTCTAATTGCTTCTTTATTGTATGCGATTGGGTATTTTACATATTGGATTTTTCCGCCATTCATCAAGTTCCAGAATCTATTTTCCAAATTTTGTTTTTCAATTGGAGTGATGTCTTCTGAAACGTGACAATGGAAGCTGTTTGAAACATATCCTCTATCAGATACATTGGCAACAACGCCATATTTTTCTCTAAATTGTTTTACTTGAAGACCGCAAAGATTTTCTGCTGGTGTTCCGTAAAGTGCATATAAATTGCCATCTTCTTCTTTGAATTCGTTTACACGTTTGTTGATGTATTCCATTACTTCAACAGCAAATTG
>CAZNLZ010000322.1:0-1624 GCA_964574225.1 uncultured Muribaculaceae bacterium
GCATTATTATCTAAATAGATAGTTTTTGTATTTGTCATCTTTTACACCTGAATAATCTCTATATTTTCATTAATATGTTGTTTTAAAGTTGCCTCAACGAAATGAGTCAATGTAATTTGCGAACGATTACAAGCTTGACATCTTCCTGTTAATTTAACTTTAATTTTGTTTCCATCAACATCTATTAATTGAATATCACCGCCATCTTTTCTTAACTCAGCAGATATATGTTTTTCAATAATATTGTTAATTTTAATAATCATTTGAGTTTTTGTTAATTCATCATTTTCAGTAACATTCAAAGCTTCCAAAATCGCTTTAATCTGTCCCTTGCATCTACCACAGCCACCACCAGCTTTAGTATAATTAACAACATCTTCAACTGTTTTTAAATTATTAGATTTAATTTCTTCTTCAATTAATAATTTTGGGACATCATAACATCTGCAAACAATCTCTTCTTCATTATGAACAGGAATCTCTAATCCATAATAATCTGCAATTGCAGCTTCTAATGCTTCATGCCCCATAACAGAACAATGCATCTTCTCAGGAGGAAGACCACCTAATGCTTCAGCAATTTGCTTATTTGTAATTTTTTTAGCTTCATCAATATGTTTTCCGATAACCATCTCAGTTAAAATACTTGAACTTGCTACAGCACTACCACAACCAAATGTTTGAAACTTCGCGTCAGTAATAATACCATCTTTATCAACTTTTAAATAAAGCTTCAACATATCACCACAAGATAAAGAACCAGCTTCTCCAATTGCATTAGCATCTTCAATAGAACCAACATTTCTTGGGTTTCTATAATGTTCCATAACAGTTTCTGTATAATTCCACATATTAAATCTACCTTATTAGTTTTTTCTCAAAAATATTATACTCCAAAGAAAAAACAATCCATACAATAAGAATAAAAAAGAGGAACTTTTGTTCCTCTTATGATACGAAATTTATTTGGATTTTTTGATTTTTTTTGATTTTGTTTTTTTGTTAATGGATTTAGGTCGAAATTTGGATTTACTGTTTGAGTTATTAGCCCACACCGTTGAATTTTGGAGTTGCTCTTTCGATTGCTGAGCCTTCTGCTTCTTCAACTGCTTTAAGTTGTTGTTGGATTGCTGAAATTTGTGTATCTAATCTTTTTACTTCCATTTCAATTGCATTTTCTTTTACTGAAACTAAGTAAATTTTTCTATTGATTGCGTCTTGTTCTTTTTGGTATTCTAATTCTTTTTCTTTGATTTTTGCTTCGATATCTTCTCTAGATACATCTGAACCACCTAATTGTTGGTCAACTAATTCTTTACCTACTGATGACATATAATCATATGGACTTTTTCCTGTTGTTTCATCAGGTTTTTTTACATTTTCCATATATTCTTCATCAATTTTGTCTTCGCCAGAATTTGCTAATAATGCATATAAGTCAGCTAATTCTGTTGATTGTGCTACTTGTAAGCTTGATAATTGTTGGTTTAATGATAAAGTGTTTGTTGCTAACATATATTGTTCATTTGAACGTTGTGTTTGCATTAAACTGATTGTGTTAAGTTGTCCTGTTAATTGAACTTTTCTTTGTGCAAATAAAGCGTAACCCATTTTTGTAAATCCT
>CAZNLZ010000323.1:0-1624 GCA_964574225.1 uncultured Muribaculaceae bacterium
ATATCTTGAGTTCTTACAAAAATAATTGAATATTTTTTATCTTTTGTTGTAACTTGCAAAGTTCTTTCATCTTTTGAAGGAAAAACTAGTCCTGCGCAGTTTAATAAATCATAAATTTTTTCTGATAGCCTACCTTTATTAGGTATTGCAATTTTTAATACTTCCATTTTATATTCCTTTTCTTAATAATTAATCTTCATTTGTAAGAGTGATAACAAAATCGCTATCTGTACAGAAATTTCTAACAGGGTTATGGACATAATGAAGATGTCCAATTCCAGCGATATTTTTTTGAATAGATTTTATCATCTCTGTTGATACGTTTGTGTTATAACCTACGATTTCAGATTGTTCAATGTGAGTTGAACGACCAATACAGTTAACCTCAAAACCTAAAGACTTTAATTCTTCTTTAACGTTAAGAGCATCAACTTCTCTTGTTTTTGAGTACATAACACCAACGTTTATATCTTTTTTTAAAACTTCTGATTTTTTTCTATAAATAAGTCTGTTTATAACTTGTTGAGTTTTTTCTGGATCTAAAATCCAATAGCTTGTTATGCCTTTTTTGTTTGGAGCACCTGGTAACATAACAAATTCAACTTTGTTTAAATCGATTTCTCTTGCAATAGCCGCATACTGTGACATTTGGTACAAGTTTAAATCAGTTCTTGTGTATAAGCTTGCAATCTTCAATGCTTCAGGAATTTTTCTTAAAGCTTCTGGTGATTTAACTTTTTCAATTAAAGCTTTAATAAATTTTTGTTGACGGTGAACTCTGCCGATATCACCTAAATAGTCTTTTCTAAAACGCAAGTATCCTTCTGATTGTCTGCCGTCTAGAACTTGATTTCCCTTTATTAGGTCAATATATAATTTGCCAGAGTAATCTCTATAATGCATGTTTTGTTCCACATAAATTGGCACTCCGCCAATAGCGTCAATAAGTTTTCTTACGCCTTCTGCGTTAACAATAACGTAATTATGGATTTTTATGCCAAGAGTTTCTTCAATTGTTTTCTTTGTTAATTCAATACCACCTAAAGCATAAGCCGCGTTGATTTTTTGTATGCCGTGTTCATCTGCAAGATAAACTTTACTGTCTCTTGGGATTGAAATAGCGTTAACGCTTTTACCGTGAACATCAACGTTCAAAATTATCATTGTATCCGAACGAACGCCAGAAAATGGCATTGTATTTGGTCCGTTTGAATCTACACCTATAACTAAGATATTTTGGTATCTGCTAAGCATTTTAAAGCTAAATTTTGAAGGGGCTAAATTCTGTTTTTTGGCTGGAGTTTTAACTGTAAGAGTTTCTTTTTTTTGCACTTCGTCAAAAAGCGAAATTATTATAGGAACATGTTTAAGGATAAAAGAACATACTCCAAAAATGCAAAGAGCGATAAAAGCAAAGAAAACCACTCTTAGTGTGATTATCATTTTATTGCTGTCATCTTCATCTTTTTCTTTGTATTTTAAGAAGATATTATATTGCTCGTCTTTATCCTTCAATTCAGCCATTGCCTATTATCCTTCAATATTATTTTACTTCAAAAAACATAAAATAGTATCCGCCAGAAAAGCTAATTCTTGTTTTTGTGATAGTATTTAGATATGAATA
>CAZNLZ010000324.1:0-1623 GCA_964574225.1 uncultured Muribaculaceae bacterium
GTTTTGTAAATTCACCTTTTTCAGCGTATCTTGCACCATTTTGGATTGTTAAATCTAAAATTTTGTTGGTTATGTGCATACCACCATGGCATTGAATTTCAATGATATCTTCTCCGGTATAGCTGTTTGGAGCTTTAAATGGAAGTACAATAACCTCGTCTAATTTTTCGTTATTTTCCATAACCCAACCGTGATAAATTTTACCAGCCGTTAGATTTTTAGAAGAGAACATTTTATCAATAATTTCAAAAGCTTTAGAACCTGAAATTCGGACAATACTAACACCCCCATTACCAACAGGGGTTGCAATTGCGCTAATTGTGTCTAAAGTGAATTGATTAATCATAGTTTAATTATACTCTAAATAGCTAAAAATTAAACTTTATGAGAATGTTGTTTAAGCCTTGCCATATAGTGAAAAAAAATATACTATTAGATAAGAAAAAAGCGAGGTTTTATGAGCTCTGATTGTATATTTTGCAAAATTGCAAATAAAGAAATTTCAACTAATTTAATATATGAAGATGAAAATGTTGTTGCCTTTAATGACCTTAATCCACAGGCACCTACACACTTTTTAGTTATTCCCAAAAAGCATTATGCATCATTAAATGAAATTGATAATGATGAAGTTTTTGCAAACATTTTTTCAGCAGTGCCTAAAATTGCTGCAAAATTGGGTATTAAAGAATATAGAACTGTAATAAACACAGGTGCAAGTGCAGGACAAACCGTCTTCCATATTCATGTACACGTAATGGCAGGAAGGGATTTCGGTTGGCCGGCAGGTTAGAATATGTATAAACGTTGGTATGATAGATATCCGAATTTAAAATCATTGCTTATTCTGTTAGAAACAGTGGATAAGCGTTATTTGGAAATCATTGCTCACGATTTCTTACAAATTATTTTAGAAAAATATTCAGATGAATTTGATGAAGTAATCAAAAAAATGTCTGAAAATCCACCACCAAGATATAATCGTTGGTACGATGAAAACTATGAAATGCATACTTGCATAGAATTTATTAAAACATTGGAAGATGATGAAAAAAATCATTTGATAAATGCTTTTATTATGTCACTAATGAGCTTTATAACGAATGTAGATGATGAGTAAGAAAAAAAATATATTAATTACAGGTGCTTCTCACGGAATTGGGCTTGCAATCGCAAAACATTTTGCAAAACATAATAATGTTTATGTTGTTTCTCGTAATGAAGAAAAATTGGAAAAATTATGTAAAGAAAATAAGTTTGCAGGTTATTTTGCTGTTGATTTAACTAAACATAATATTATAGATATCGATGTTGATGTTTTGATAAATAATGCTGGTGTTTATTTTTATTCTACAATTGAAAAAATGAAAGATGAAGATATTCTTTACTCTATCAAATTAAATTCAATAGCACCTTATATGCTTATTAAATCAGTTGTTCCTAGTATGAAAAAACGTCAGTTTGGAAGAATTATCAACATTGGTTCGATTTCTGGTGTCATGGGTGAAGCTAATGCTTCTGTGTATTCAATGACAAAAGCATCTTTAATTGGTCTTACAAAGTCTTTGGCATTAGAACTTGCTCAAGATAATATAACTGTTAATATAATTAATCCTGGTTGGG
>CAZNLZ010000325.1:0-1609 GCA_964574225.1 uncultured Muribaculaceae bacterium
ACAACATAGAACTTGATAACATCAGAGGGTTTGAAGATGATTTTGAGAAATAGAAGAACAAGAAAAACTTTAGAAATTGAATATCCGGAATTTAGGAAAAAATTTGCCAAAGAGATACAAATCGCATTTGAAAGTTTTCGCAAAACTGCGTTAAATAAACCTTTTTACAATTATAAAGACGACAACTCAATGGAGTTTAACTTCTACTTCCAACTCCAATGGAATTTTAACCACTTTGGAAACTCGGCTTGGTATATTGACAAAATGTAATTATTATAGATATTTTTAAAGGAGGTTTTTATGAAATTGAGAATAATTTCAGATATACATTGCGATGTTAATGAAAAATGTAATGACAGTTTTGATTTCGGAAATGATTTTGTAATTTGTTGTGGGGATATTTCAGGTGATAGGTTTACAACAGAAAAATGGATTAAAAAGAATATAAAACGAGGAATAATCGTTGCTGGAAACCATTTAGGATATAACTTTGTAACCGGCGCAAACGAGGATTCATTAAACTCCTCTATTAAATATCTTCAAGAAAAATTTTCTCAAGAACCTATTTGGTTTTTAGAAAACCAAATAGTCAAAATTGAAGATATTATATTTGTCGGTTGTACCTTGTTTACGGATTTTAATTTGCATAATAAAACTTTTAATGCAATGATGGTTGCTGCACGCAGTTTGAATGATTTTAGATATGTTCATGTATTAAAAAATAAGAAAGTAAAAACAATCACCCCGCAGGATCAGCTTGATATTCATATTAAAAGCAAAAAATTTATAGAATCAGTTTGCAAGAAAAATCCAAACAAAAAGATTATCGTCATTACTCATCATGCACCAAGCTTAGAAAGTGTACCAGAACAATATAAGGATGATATTTTAAGTGCAGCTTTTGCAAGTAACTTAGAAGATATTATTCAAAAATATGATAATCTAAAACTTTGGTGCCACGGACACATGCATCAAAATTGTGATTATATCTTACATGGAACAAGAATTATCTGTAACCCGAGAGGCTATTTTACAGAAAATCCTAATTTTATAAAAGATGGAATTATTGTAGAATCAGCAGATTTATAAGGAGGTTAGTGCCAAAAAATGGCACAAACCTAAACTATTGCTACACATAGTTTGTAGCGATTTTAAAATGCAAAATTGAAGATTGGAATTTTGGAGGAAAATTATGAGCTATAACATATTTATTATTTCTGATACACACTTTGGACACGAAAACGCATACAAATTTGTTAATTATGACGGGAGTAAAATGCGACCTTTTGAAAATGCAACAGAAGCTGATGAATACATGATAGAGAAATGGAATTCCATTGTGAAACAAAATGACAAAGTCTATCATTTAGGCGATGTCGGATTTAATAAAAATAAATTGGATATAATTCTGCCACAACTAAACGGCTCAAAAATATTAATAAAAGGGAATCATGATAAATTCAAGCCCAAAGCGTATTTGCAGCATTTTAAAGATATTAGAGGTTGTCATAATTTGGAAAATTATTTATTAACACATATTCCGGTACATCCTGAAAGTAAAGGCAAATTTAAATTAAATATCCATGGACACGTTCACGCAAATAGTTTA
>CAZNLZ010000326.1:0-1605 GCA_964574225.1 uncultured Muribaculaceae bacterium
AAGCAAAGTGATTTTTAATAATTTTGTCTTCTAAAACGCCCATTCCAGTTTCTTCAACAGCCATTCTTGCAAGAGGGATACGAGCTTTATCAGCAGCTGTAGCAGCAGCTTTAAAGATTGCATCCACTTGTTCTTGAGTGAATGTTTCAAATTCTTTTTGAGCTTTTTTTACTCTAGAAATCAACGCTTCTAGTTGGTCTAATGTTTCAACAACATCAGCATTGTTGTAAGCTTTTTCTAAATCTTCAACAATTTTTGAACTTTTTGTAGCCATAATGTTCGGATTTCCTTTCGTGATTAAAATCTCTATTTACAATAGACCATAAAAATACATGAAAGTCAACGAAATACGATATTAAAAAGATATAAAGATACAAAAAGAGCCGCTATCGATTTTTCAATAACGGCTCTTTCTCTTAATGACTATTTTATGCGTTTAGAATTGTTCTATCCGCTTCTTCTGTTGTCATTGGTCCTTGTTGTTTTAATATATTTGCAAAATGTTCTAGTTTTTGAGTTAAAGTTGATGGACGTCCAAATTGTTTTGCTTTTAACGCTTTTGCCAAAGCGTCTGGAGCATTCAAACCTCTGCCTCTTACTAGATTTTGATGATATTGTTTTTCATAGTCTCTTGGCGCACGATATGACCAGTTGCCTTCTGTTGTATTTGGAATGTTAATTCTTCTTCTAGAACCTAACATATCTGGCAATGTTGCAAATTGATTTCTTGTTGTAAATAATTCAGCAAAGATTGCTTCTGATAATTTTGCTGGATTTGATGCCAACTCATTTGGATTTAGTTTTAAGTCATATGCCAAATAACCAGCACGATCTCTGCCATTTTCAACTAATTCAATCAAGCTGTTATCATCATGTGTTCCTGGTCCAATTGTATAATCACCAGGTCTCATATTTTGATATCTGCGATTTTCCCATTCTTCTCTGCTATATACAGGAGTTTCGTAGTATTTTACTCTACCCCAATCATCTTTACCATGTCTTGTAATGTGAATTAATGTAGTGCCTAAATCTTTTACAGCACCTAAAGAATCCCAAGAATTACCACCTAATAATTCTAAGAATACTTTATCATGTGGGATATTGTTTTTATCAGCAGCTCTTAAAACAATATCTTTTATAATCTTTCTTCCACCATTTGGAACTTGAGGTTGATAATTTAATTTATGACCTAATTTGTTTCCATTTTTATCAAATACAGGTTTACCTTTTTCTGTCCAAGGTTCACAAATTAATGGATTAATTAATTGCCAAGCCGCATCAATTCTTACACCATCATATCGTTTGAAGAAAGTATCAAATTTATTATAAAGAAGTTCACCTGCATCTCCATTTAATTCTTCAAAATTAATTGCAGGAGACCAACAAGAGAAATTACCAGCACCTATATCGCAACCAAATTCATATGTTGGATAGAATGCAGATTTATGTGCCCAAAAATCTTTTTGAGAAAAACCGATTTGGCAATCGCCATAAATATCAATACCTTTTTGATTAAATTCAGCTTTAGAATCTTTTTGTTGTTTATCAGCAATAAATTGAACAAAATTTTCAAATTCAATTTCTTCTGCATATTCAGATTTTATC
>CAZNLZ010000327.1:0-1594 GCA_964574225.1 uncultured Muribaculaceae bacterium
ATGTACTTCAGGCGAAGGAATACGGAATGCATCTTTTATAAAAAGTCAAAAAATGGCTATTTAGATAATTTTTGTAAAGTTAGTTATTATTTTTATATACATTAAAAAAAGTTGCTGATAGATTAAAAAAAGTGTTAGTTATTTAAGATGGGTTGAGAGAGAAGAAAAGGAATATGAAAATGAAAAAACTTTCCTGCTTAGTCCTAATTGCATTTTTGATGCTTCAATTTACAGGGCTATCAGCACTTGCAATCAACGAAGCACCGTCAAAAAAAGCAGTTCAAGTTGCTCCAAATGCACGACCAATTGATTTAGCATTTGTTTTTGATGGTCCTTCAGACAAAAACCAAGCGGTTTTAAAAACATTCCAAGCAACAATTGCGAAGTCACTTTTGCCTGATTATAAGGCTCAATTCCCTAAAGAATTAATTTTTACAGGTGACTGGACAGAAGAAGGAGCGGTGAAAGCTTCTAACAAAGCATTAGCTTCAAAAGGTAAAATGGTTATTTCACTTGGCTACATGTCAAGCCAATACCTTGCAAAGAAAAAAAATTCAAATAAATTTGTTGTAACTATTGATGAATACGGCTTAAGAGACTTAGGTTCAGATGCTTTCTTCAGCCCTTTAAAACAATATGTTAACGACTTTATTTTGTTCAAGAAGTTAGTTCCAACACAACACAAAACAGCTATTTTGTTGAACGAAAACTTCTACAAAACTCAAAAAGATTGGAATACAATCATTAAGAAAAAATTTGCTGAAAAGCAAGTTGACTTAGATTTCGTTGTAATTCCTGTTGGTAGCAAAGACGTAAAAGCTGCAATCGACAAAATTGGTGATGATGTTGATTCTGTTTACGTAACACCATTATTTAACTTATCAACTGAACAAAGAAAAGAATTGTATTCTTTAATCAATGATAAGAAATTACCATCATTCTCATCAATTGGTGATGAAGACGTTGAACTAGGTGCATTGTTAGGTACATCTACACCAGATACTGATAGAAAATTAGCAGAAGCTACATCATTCAGCATCCACGGTGTATTACACGGAAATGTTGTAAAATCTGAAAAAATTCCGTTCTATGATGATGAGATTATTTACTATAACTCAGATACTGGCGCATTATTAAATTACAGCGCACCATTGAGACTGTTAAATAACTGTCAGATTATTTCACACAAAGAAATTCCACAATATGATTTAACATATGTATTTAACACAATGTCAGAACAAAACTTAGATATCAAAAGAAAGAAATATCTAGTTGACGCTGCAAGACGTGCAACATATAGTGCATACTTAAAATACTTACCAACAATCAGAATGGATTTAGGTTATCAAACATATGATGACAAGTATGCAAAATCATACACAGATGTGCCTGTTCATGCTGGTTCATTCACATTCGGTATTGACCAAATTATTTATGCGCCAGACTTGGTAACTAACATCATTGTTAAACACAAAAAGCTTAAATTTGATAAAGCAGAAAGAATTGCCACAGAACAAAGCATGGGCTTGAATCTTGGTTTCTTATACATTGATACATTAATCTTTGAAAATATGATTAAAGTTCAAGAAGAATA
>CAZNLZ010000328.1:0-1574 GCA_964574225.1 uncultured Muribaculaceae bacterium
AAAATAGTTGCTGGTTGTGTAAAATCAATAACGACATCAGGTTTTTTTGTTTGAAGGGCTTGTTTTAAATCTGATTCGATTTTTACATTGTCTGCAACTGTTGTTCCTTCTCCAACAACGTCAACAGCCATTACTAAAGTTGTATCTTCCGCTTCTAAAACAGCTTTAACAACTTCTTTTCCCATTTTCCCTAATGCACCAACTACACCTATTTTTATCATATATAAATTCCTCTTTAACTACTCTTTTATAATAGCATAACAAACTTGTATTGACCTTTTTTGTTAATTTTATTACTATTATTTTATTGAGAGGAGATTGAGATGCCACAACCATTTTCACAAGGACCAATGAAAAAAAGAACAGCAGTTTTAGTATTTTTAAAAGGAACAACAGCTCCTATTGTTTTATATGTGGAAAATCCAATCTCTGTTTATGAAGAGTTAACTCAAATTTTAAAACTAAATTCTCCAACTCCTAAATTGATTGAAAAAACAACAATGGGGCCAATTAGAAAAGTTTGTATTCAATCAACATCTATTTGTGCTGTTGCTCTTCAAGATGAACTATATATGTAGCGTAATTTTGTAAGGACAAAGTCCGGTTAGCGAGTGCGAAGTGAGCACGAACGACAGCAACGAGCGAAATGAATTGCAAGAAGCGTAATTTTCGTAGGTTGATATTCTTATTTCATATCAACAAGAATTTTTATTGTGTTCTTAATTAGTTTCCCAGCCCAAATTAAGATTAATACAGCGCCTAAAATGCCTGTTAGAGCGTCCAAATGGATGCAATTAAAGTATTTGCCAAGAACAAGTGCAATTATTGTTAATAAAGAAACTAATACGTCTGCTAATATGTGGTAATATGCAGCTTTATAATTATAGTCTTTCTTTTTTTTGTGCCTGTGGTTATGAAGATTAAAATTACCTTCCATAATTGAAATACATATGTAGTTTATAACTAATGCGAAAATAGCTGCATATATTGCTTGTGTAAAGTGAATTTCAGTTGTGTGGAAAAATCTATGAACAGCTTCGTGCAAGATATGAAAGCCTGCAAGTCCTAAAAACAAAGCACTTGTATATCCTGCTAAAACACCTATTTTTGATGTTCCATTTTCAAAACGTTCAGAGCCTCTATATTTTCTTGCCAAAACGTATGCAACATAAGTCAATGCTAATGTTAGTACGTGAACGCTCATATGATAGCCTTGCGCTATTAATCCCATTGAGTTTGTTAAATAGCCCAATGTTATTTCGCATATCATTGCAAAAATTGTTAGTGCAATAACTGCTAATATTTTTCTTTCTTTTTGTAGTCTTAAATCAGCAATTTTGCTCATCTTATTTACTTTCAACTAACTTTTTAAATGCGTTAAAGTCTTCTATTGTATCAATTCCGATTGCTTTATATTCAACAACTGCTGTTTTTATTCTCATACCGTTGTATAAAGCTCTTAGTTGTTCTAGGCTTTCAGCTTGTTCAATTTCTGGTTGAGGGAATTTTGTCATTTTAAATAATGATTCTCTCTTGTAACCATAAATTCCAATGTGTTTGTAGAATTTTGCAAT
>CAZNLZ010000329.1:0-1569 GCA_964574225.1 uncultured Muribaculaceae bacterium
TTCACGACGGAAACAAGGTGTGTAAGCTGTCATATATTTTGGTAAATCTTCTTCAGATAAAATTTCACCAGCATAAATGTTTGTAACAGGAACTTCCGCAGTTGGAATTAAATACAAATCTTCTTCTTCGCACTTATACATATCTTGTGCAAATTTTGGAAGTTGACCTGTACCAGTCATCGCTGCAGCATTAACCATTACTGGTGGCATAATTTCTTCATAACCATGTTCCATTGTATGTGTATCTAAGAAAAAGTTGATAATTGCACGTTCTAATTGAGCACCTTTGCCTCTATATAGAGAAAATCTTGATTGAGAAAGTTTAACACCACGTTCAAAATCAACAATATCTTTCTCAACACAAATGTCCCAGTGTGCTTTTTGTTCAAAATTAACTTTTCTAGGTTCACCCCATTTTTTTATTTCAACATTATCATCCTCTGACAATCCAACAGGTGTTGTTTCATCAGGGATATTTGGTGTAGATAACAACAAGTTTTTTTGCTCAATATCTAATGCTTGCTCTTGTTCTTCTAAAGCTTTGATTTCATCACCCATTACTTTTACTTGAGCTTGAATTTCATCAGTATTTTGACCTTGTTTTTTAAGCATGCCGATTTCTTGAGAAATATTTTTTCTCTTCGCTCTTAGCTCATCTGCCTGTGTTTGAACTTTTCTTCTTTTTGCATCTATTTCAAGAATTCCGTCTATTGAAAGCTCTGGATTTCTTCTTTTTAATAATTCGTTAACTTTTTCAGGATTTTCCCTAATCATTCTTATATCAAGCATATCTCTCACCTCATATCATTTATAGAAAATATTTTATTAAAAACACACGCAAAATAAAAGATTTTTTTTGTTATAATCAATTGTGAGGTAAACAAGCGTGGAAAAGACATACAAAAAACGAATTTTATTTGTTGGCATGCCAGATATGGCAATAATCTGCCTTAACAAATTGGCAGCTAATGGAATCAATATTGTTGGCGTTGTACCACCTGGTGTAGAAGACCCTACAAATAAATTAATGGTTGATACAGCACAAAAGTTAGGATTAGAAGTTATCCAATACAATATAAGCCTGAATGAAAAAGGCTTTTTACAAAGAATTAAAAACCTAAATGCAGATTTAGGTGTTGTAGCTTCATTCAATAAAAAATTACCAAAAGAATTATTACAACTTACAAAAGACGGTTTCATAAACCTTCATCCTTCAAAGTTGCCTGATTATAGAGGAGCAAACCCTTATTCACACGTTATTATAAACGGTGAAGAAGAATCAGCAGTAACACTTCATTATATGGATGAAAACTTTGATACAGGAGATTTGATTTCTCAATATTGTTTTAGCATAGATTTAA
The DNA here is from genome assembly GCA_964574225.1 of uncultured Muribaculaceae bacterium. GTDB lineage: Bacteria > Cyanobacteriota > Vampirovibrionia > Gastranaerophilales > Gastranaerophilaceae > Avigastranaerophilus. The sequence goes on from CAZNLZ010000329.1 coordinate 1,362, forward strand.
ATGAAACAATGGGAACACTATTTAGCCGCACAAACGAAATTTGCGCCTCTATGCTATATGAAGCATTAGATTACTACGAAACGCACGAATTTCCACGAAAACCTCAACCAACAGAAGGTGAGTTTAAAACAGCAGAAGCACTAACATTCCAAAAAAGAAACATATTTATCGACTGGTCAAAATCCGCAGAAGAAATTGAACGTTTCAT
>CAZNLZ010000330.1:0-1567 GCA_964574225.1 uncultured Muribaculaceae bacterium
CAGAAGGCAGCGCAATCGAAAGAGCTACTCCAAAATTCGCTGGTGTGGGCTAGAAATAAAACCGTTAAGGATAAAAGACAATATAAAAAGAGGAACCAAAGGTTCCTCTTTCCGTATTTTAAACTCAATTATTGAGCCATTGCTTTTCTTACTTCTTTTTTGTAGATTTCTACGTTTGGTTGAAGTACTTCGGGTAGAGCAACATCCTTAGATGTAACATCACCTTCAATTTGTCTTAACATATTACCTGTATATAATGTTTCAAAGTGTTTGAATTCAATAAATTTAGCTAAAGTTGTTAGCGATAAATCTTTTAATTCTAGAACTGAAACTGGGTGCATATTAGAATATGCAGCAACTACACCTGTCAATACAGCATTAGTAACTTTTTCTTGTGGAGTTACATATACAAAAGTAAAGAAAGAATCTGTATTTGCAGCATCTAAATCAGCTTCCGCATTGTAGTGAAGATATCCAGGACCAACATTTGTATCAGTTGAAATTCTAGCTTTTAAAGATTCATTCTTTAATTGTTTTTCCCATAGTGTTGTACCCATAAACGCATCACCAAAGTACTCAACAAAGTGTTTTTGTTTACCATTTAATCTTGATTCTACGTTAAATGCAGATTGTTGAAGCGCTAAATTAGCATTAATATCTGGGTTTAAGAATTCTTCTTGAGCTTTTAAAGAAGCTTGAAGCATTGCGATAACATCAGCTTTTTCAACTCCAGCAAAAGCTAAAGTAAAGATTGTAGCATCATCAAAAATAGAGAATCTACCACCAACATCATCATGAACAAATCCAGATAATTTAATATCGCCAGCGTTAACCATTCTTCTTAGGTTACTTTTTTCGCTAGAAACATCTGTCATTGCAATAAATCTATCTGAAACATCTTCTCTTTCAAGATATTCTTGCATTACTTTTCTTGCATTTTCATAAGCAACAGTTGTTTCAATTGTTCCACCTGATTTAGAAACAACTAAGAATTGAGTTTTAGACAAATCTAAAGTGTTGATAAATCTTCTAAAGCTTTCTGAATCAACAGATGAATAGAAGTGAATATTAGCTTCTTTACCAATCATTCTGATTAAAGATTCTGTAGTATGTCTAGAACCACCAATACCTAAAATTGCTAAATCTGTATATTTGTTATCTTTAGCTTTTTCAGCCATTTCATATAAGCTATCAATTGTATCTAATTGATTTTGAGGTAAAACATTAATCCAATTTAAGAATTGTCCAGCTTTACCAGCTCTTTCTTTAATATCAGCAACAGCTCTTTGCGCGTTATCTGTATATTTAGAAAGTATAGCTTTATCAAGTTTTAAAGTAACATCTGAAATCATTGTTTCTGTCATGATTTGCTCCCCTTTATTTGTAATTACAAGAAATATTATCTTATGAAGGAAAAATTATTTCAATAAAAAAGAACCCTATTAATAGGGCTCTTTTTTTCATCTAAAATTTATATTTAAACTTCATCAACTTTCTTTTGCTTGTTGATAACATCTTGTAATTTTGCAATTAATTCATCGCCTTTTGTTTGCATATCGCTAACAAT